>CAKZTD010000172.1 GCA_937921595.1 uncultured Saprospiraceae bacterium | reverse complement strand
TTTCAAATAGGTTTTATATGAATGAAGTCACTCAAGAATTTATGGCATATGATTTGCTTATTTTTGTCGGACAATAACTTATTAAATGAGAGATTTAAAAAAGGCCTTACTGATTTTACTCTTACCCCTGTTTGCTTTTACATCAGCACACAAATTCTACGTAAGTGTTACTAATGTTGGCTATTCAGAAAAAGATGATGCTTTGCAAATTACTTCACGGGTATTTATTGATGATTTAGATGAACTTTTAAAAGAGCGCTATGATATTGATGCACAGTTATCTACAGATGCAGAATCTGAGTTTTCTGATGAATATCTAGAAAAGTATTTGAGAGCTAAGTTTAGTGTTGAGATAAATGAGAAAACAGCAACTTACAAGCTAATTGGCAGAAAATATGACAATGATGTTTGTATTTTCTATCTCGAAATTGAGGCAGTTGAACTAGAAACACTTAATTCCATCCAAATAGAAAATCAACTCCTTACTGATATGTTTGATGAGCAGCAGAACGTGCTGCATTTTAAAATTAACGGAAAGAAAAAAAGCTTCGTCCTTATCAAGTCTGATACTAAAGGAATGTTAAAATTGTAACATTTATTAACATATTCTTAAAAAAACTTTACATTTCACACGACTAATAATTAATTCAAATAATGACTAAAATCAAGTATTGCTTCGCATCATTACTTTTCTTATTTGCCGCTATATTAACAGCGCAAGAGCAGATGCCGAAAGAAAAGGAACCAGGCCACACCAACCAAAGTAAATTCAAGCAACTCTATGAAGAGTTTGCTACTCCAAACACATATCGATCCGCTTCTGGTGCGCCAGGGCCAGATTATTATCAGCAACAAGCAAACTATGTCATGAACATAGAGCTTGATGATGCAAATCGTAAATTATATGGTGAGGAGACGATCACTTATATAAATAATTCACCTGATGATCTTGAATTTTTATGGGTGCAATTAGACCAAAATATTCGAACCAAAGATTCAAAAGCTTTGCTAAAGAATGGTAGTAAAATTAAAGGAGAAGAGTCGACAGCAAATTTTGCTAAAAAGTATATTAATCCAGCTTTTGATGGCGGTTTTAATATTGAGCATGTAAAAGATGCTGCTGGAAAATCTCTTCCACATACCATCAATTTTACAATGATGCGAATTGATTTGCCTCAACCCTTAAAAAGCAATGCGCAAATTTCATTTTCAATAAAATGGAACTACAATATTCCTGATCATGTAGTTAAGCGATCAAGATCAGGTTATGAAGAATTTGAAGACGGAAATAGGGCTTATGTTATTGCGCAGTTTTTTCCAAGAATGGCAGTATATAATGATGTCGAGGGCTGGCAAAACCACCAATTCTGGGGTAATGGCGAGTTTGCTCTTAATTTTGGGGATTATGAAGTGAACATTACGGTACCAGCCGATCATATCTTAGACGCTACAGGAACACTACAAAATAGAAAAGAAATATTTTCTAAGGATATGATGAAGCGGTATGCCAAGGCGAAAAAGTCTTATGACAAACCTGTTTTAATTGTAACTCAAGCAGAAGCGGAAGAGGCAGCAAAAGGATTTTCTAAAAAGAAAAAAACTTGGAAGTTTTTAGCCAAAAACGTTCGAGATTATGGTTTTGCAACTTCTCGAAGGTTTATTTGGGACATGCATGCTGTAAAAATGGGCAGCAAAGATGTAATGGCTGTCTCTTTATATCCGAAGGAAGGAAATCCTTTATGGGAAGAATATTCAACCAAAGCTGTAGCACTTACTCTAAAATCATATTCATCGCATACTTTCGATTATCCTTATCCTAAAGCGATTTCGGTTCATGCTAAGAATCAAGGTATGGAATACCCAATGATCTGCTGGAACTATGGTAGGCCGAATGCAGATGGAACATACTCCGATCGCGTTAAATACGGAATGATAAGTGTTATTATTCACGAAGTAGGTCATAACTACTTTCCGATGATCGTCAATTCTGATGAACGCCAATGGGGTTGGATGGATGAAGGTTTAGACACCTTTATGCAGTATATGGCAGAACAAGAATTTGGGGAGTTATATCCGGAAGCAATTGCGCCAAACAAGGCATATCCATCACGAAGAGGTTCGCCTTCTAAAATTGTTCCTTACATGAGTGGTGATCAAAGTGCGATTTCACCAA
The DNA here is from genome assembly GCA_937921595.1 of uncultured Saprospiraceae bacterium. Lineage (GTDB taxonomy): Bacteria > Bacteroidota > Bacteroidia > Chitinophagales > Saprospiraceae > JAHDHW01. Next base: position 698 of record CAKZTD010000172.1, on the reverse strand, counting down.
TTATGTCAAATCCTGAAAATGTATACAAGTTAGGTCCGAATGCTTATGGCAAACCTGGAACGGCTTTAAATATTCTTCGTGAGACGATTATGGGAAGAGAGCTTTTTGACCATGCATTTAAAACCTATTCTAAACGCTGGATGTTTAAGCACCCAACACCTGAAGATTTCTTTAGAACTATGGAAGAAGCATCAGCAGTAGATTTAGATTACTATTGGAGAGGTTGGTTTTATACTACTGATTATGTAGATATAGGGGTAAAAGGACTTAAAAAATATCAGGTTGCGAATAAGCCAGTTATGGGTGATTTGATGTCAAAAGTGATCTTAGTAGAAGCTGAAAGCGATGATTTTGATCCTAATTTAGTAGGTAAATCACCTTCTGAAACATCAAAAACTTTGAAAGAGTTTATGATGGATAACATGACTGCTGATGAAAGAGCAGCGGTACAAGAACCTAAGTATTTCTACGAAGTTACTTATGATAAGCCGGGCGGAATACCAATGCCTTTGATTGTTGAGTATACATATGCAGATGGCTCAGTTGAAAATGTTACATACCCTGCTGAAATCTGGAGGAAGAATGATAAGGAAGTAAGTGTAGTGCTTTCTTCTCAAAAGGAATTGAAAGGTATTGTTGTAGATCCAAAAGCAGAGACTGCTGATATTGACACTACTAATAATTCGTGGCCAATGAAA
>CAKZTD010000171.1 GCA_937921595.1 uncultured Saprospiraceae bacterium | reverse complement strand
TTGTTTGAAAAGTGGTTAAAAATCGTTTGAAAAGACTAGTAAGGATTAACTCCGATTTTGTCTTTAATAGATTGGATTAATGCGGGAGAAACTTTGCGGCGATGAACTTTGCTCTTAATAAACTCTCTAAAGGATTGCTCTTTACTTAATACTTCTAAATAAGCTGGGTTAGTTTTGATTTCTCTAAGTAAATCTCTCTCCGATTCTTTACTTAATTCATTATCAAGATACATGTTTACTTTCTTGACGAGTTCCTGGAAATTAGTTTGATTACCCATTTTTAGATTTTTTAATTATTTTATTTGAATGCAACAAAATAAAATCGGACTATCAAAGACAGGAGTTGTCGGGGCGAGCCAATCCGTAATGGAGCTCGATCCGGTAAAATCGACGTGAAGTACGATAATTTGATTCCTGAAATTCATATCCCTGATTTAGCCATGTAATCCCGATAGCTACTGAGAGCTATCGGGATCCGGCATTCAAACATAATAGTTTGATTAAAAAATAATTTTATGATCTTTTATCTTCAAAGCCGTGGCTTGAAGCATATCCTTTTAATTTTTCTTTTAACATGTTTCGTGATCGGAACAATCTTGATCGAACGGTACCAATTGGAATATCCATAATTTTGGAAATTTCCTCATAGGTAAATCCTTCAATGTCGCATAACAAGATTACTGTTCTGAAATCCACAGGTAAAGTGTTGATGGCATTCGTTACCTCATCACCCATCATGTTTTGAAAGATTTCTTCTCTCAAGTCAATATGACCTGAGAAGTTGCTGTCCTCCTCTTTATGGAAGTTTATCACTTCCTCATAATCTACCTGCGACGGTCTTTTGCTTTTTTTACGATATTGATTAATGAAACCATTTTTCAAAATCTTAAAAAGCCATGCTTTAGCGTTTGTTCCTTCAATATATTTATCGATGAAACGAAAAGCTTTCATGTACGTCTCCTGTACCAAGTCATTGGCATCCTCTTCGTTGTACGTTAAGTTGTATGCAAAGTTAAACAACGCATCTGCGTGAGGGTAGAACTCTTCTTCAAAAATTCGCTCGTAATTTTGCATTTCCTGTGTCTTTTGTGTCATCAATAACATAAAGATAATGTATTACTTTAAAAAAATAGAACCCTCATCAGCAATCAATATCGGTAAACGACTTTACAACTGACAACTCAACAACTAGCTTTTATTTTAAAAAGTTCCTGAATTGAAAAAATAATATAAATTTTTTTGAAAATAAGGAGGAGAAAGTAGTTCTATATTTACTAACTTTTCAAAGGGTAGTAAATTTGATAGGAAAGGAAAAATTAAAAATTAACCACTTTAATTCCTGGAATGTTGGTCTCAAACCAATACAAGGGAGATTGCGTCTTATCGCCAGTCTTGGTGTCGCATTTAAAAAATAGATAGTAAAGCTGAATGTTATCACCAATCCGGTCTAAAAATTTATTTAGGCGGGCATTACCTTCTTCAACTCGATTATAAAGCATCTTGAGTCTCCAGCAGTAATAAGCTTCATCATGTAATTCGATGATCTCTAAAAGGCTTTTATCAGAAGAGTATCCCTCCATGAATTTTCGAGCAATAACTGCATGATGCTTGGACCAGTCTCGATTTTTGCCTCTGACTTTATCTTCGGCATATTTGAAAGTATCATGAACTAAGGTGATCAGACGTAGTTGTTCTCTGGTCGTTGAATCAGTAGGAATCTTTTCGATATTGGCAAAAACTTCTTTAATATGGTACAGGACTTTACCCTCGGGGTGACCATAACGAGGTTTTCCCCAATGTAGACCTTCACGAAACTGCGGAGCGCTAACTAATGCCCTCTCGAGATCCGTCTCAGGTTTTAAAAGACTTTCAATATATCCTTCAATTCGAAGGGGTTCCTTCATGATGAATAGGGTTTCAGTTACGAAGATAGTTTTTATTTTAAATAAGACTTTTACGTTCAGCCAACTTTTTTATTCGAAAAGGTCTCTTTTTTCTACCAACAGCATAAAACAAAAACATAAAACGTCGGCAACATTTAAGGTATTGTTAACATCCTGTTAAATCAATATGGTCCAAGAACAAGGAATATGCCATAGCGTTTATTTTGCATACAAGTTCGCTAAAATTTATTTAGTAATAAATACTTTGTGTGAGCAGACAGGTTTAAATTCTTTCATCTTATTTAAAAAATTAAGTTTATGAAAAAGATAATGTCTTTAATTTTCGCGGGTATCCTAGGAGGTATGGTGGTGCTTGGAGGAACTTACCTGATGAATAAAAATAATTCAGTTGCAGAGCAATCTTATCAATATGATATTCCTGCAACAACAGTTAATAATACCAATGTTCGAAAAGGAACTATAAATGTGCCTTTCGATTTTACCGAAGCTGCAGAAAAAGTAACACCGGTTGTAGTGCATATTGCATCTACTTCGAATGGTGGAAAAGGCGGTCAAAATAGTGATCCCTTTGGTGGCTTCTTCGGAGAATCATTTAACCAACCTCAAAAAGGAACAGGTTCGGGAGTGATTATTTCTAATGACGGTTATATCGTGACTAATAATCATGTGGTAGAATTCGCAGATGAGGTAGAGGTGACTTTGTCAAATAACAAACAGTATCAAGCAAAGGTGATTGGAACAGATGAGAGAACGGATTTAGCGGTGTTAAAAATTGAAGCAGCTGGTCTTCCTATTTTAAAATATGCTGACTCTGATAAAGCTAAAATCGGTCAATGGGTACTTGCAGTAGGGAATCCATTGGAGTTGACTTCTACCGTAACGGCAGGGATTATCAGTGCAAAAGGTCGTGATATTAATATTATTCCAGGAAGAGAAGCAATTGAATCATTCATTCAAACAGATGCAGCGGTTAACCCGGGAAATAGTGGAGGTGCTTTAGTTGATGTGCAAGGAAGATTACTAGGAATCAATACAGCGATTGCAACAAGGACTGGATATTACTCCGGTTATTCTTTTGCGATACCTGTAAGTATTGTTAAAAAAATCGTGAATGATATCATTGAATTTGGTAGCTATCAAAGAGGATATCTTGGAGTAGGAATTTCGGATTTGGATAATGAATTGGCAGAGGAGTTAGGAATTGATATTACTCAAGGTGTTGTGATTCAAAGTGTCGAGAATGGAAGTGCTGCACAGTATGCAGGGGTATTGCCTTTCGATGTGATCACAAAAGTAAATGGGAGAACAGTAAACTCTTCTCCAGAGTTACAAGAAATAGTAGGAAGAGTAAAAGTAGGAGAAAAGGTAAATCTTGAGATCAATAGGAAAGGTGATATGAAGGATTTAGCGGTACGGTTAAAAGCCAGAGAGTAAGCCGCCTACTTGTCTTACTTACGAAAAAAAATGAACTTCCCGAGCTTTTTAAGAGATTATTAACATTTAGGGTGAAACAATTTCTTAGGAATAAAGGTTTAAGTTAATACATAAAAGACTTGTTTAAAGTTGGTTTTTCGTTTTGTTTTGATGCGTCTGTCCTACGAGAGTCGGGCAGACGTTTTTTCCAAACCAACTTTTCAATATAGAGGTTGTTTTTAAATATAACCTCACCGTTTTTATCGAATTTGATATACATTTTTGACCACCTTTTTCAAAGGAAAGATTTTTTGTATTTATAATAGAAAATAGTTTTTCTTTAATCAAGATGAAACATCTTATAGATATCTTGGTTTAAAGGATCATATAAAAGACTTGTTTAAAGTTGGTTTTTCGTTTTGTTTTGATGCGTCTGTCTGGTTGAGCCGGGCAGACGTTTTTTCTTTTCTGCTCTAATTAGTTCCAACTTCTCCTTATATTAGAAGCATGCAATTGCTGAAAAACCTTCGGGAAGGATTCCTTTCTTTGATTTATCCAAACTTATGTATGGCTTGTGGAGAAAAGCCACCAATGCCGCAACAAGTCGTTTGTACCAGTTGTCAATACTATCTTCCTAAGACTAATTTCCATTTACAAAAAGAAAATAATTTCACGGATCGACTTTGGGGAAGGTTTCCATTGCACACGGCAGCAGCGTATTATCATTTTATAAAAGGAGGTCGAGTTCAACAATTAATTCATAATCTCAAGTATAATAATAAACCGGAGGTGGGTTATATTACTGGATTAAACTATGGCAATATTTTAAGAGAATCTGTTTTGTATCGAGACATTGATTTGATTATTCCTGTTCCCTTGCATCCCAAACGGCAAAGACAAAGAGGGTATAATCAAAGTGATAGTTTTGCAAAAGGACTTTCTGAAAGTATGGATGTTCCTTTTTATAAAAATGTTTTAATTCGCTCAGAAGCAACAGATACTCAAACTAAAAAATCTCGACTAGAACGATTAGAAAACATGGATGGCGCATTTCAGCTAAAAGGCCATGAAAAGATTCAAGGGAAGAATATACTCATTGTAGATGATGTATTGACCACTGGAGCTACTTTGGAGTCTTGTGCTTTGAAGATTCTGGAAACCCCTGGAGTTAGAGTTAGTCTTGTAACTATTGGAATCGCAGAGCGATAGGGTAAATAGATTAGCATTGAATCAGGTTTGAAAAATAATAATATACACCTAAGGTTTTATTTGAAAGGAGTGCAAACGGTATTAGGTATTAGGAAAGCCCGAAAACCAAACATCGAATACCGTTTTTCTTGACATAGAGTTAATTAAAAACTAATATTATTTAATCCCTGGCTGGTAATAAACCTTATTTTAAACCAATCTTCCTATATAAATTTATCTTTTTCTTCTATTTTGCAGTTATATTTTTCGATCTAAAGATATTAAACTACAACGATGGTTAACAAACCCGACGGTGAACTACTTGAAATACTTCGAGGCCCTGATCAAATATCAAGGGATAAGGCGCTCTCTGAAGTATATCGACGAACCTATTCTACGATAGAGCGAATGATCACGAGTAATAGCGGATCAGTAGCTGATGCAGAAGATATTTTTCATGATGGCCTGATTAGTTTTTACAAACAAGCTCAAAATGGATTGACCTTGACTTGTGCTATAAAAACTTATCTCTTTTCGATCTGTAGAAATCTTTGGTTGAAGCGACTACGCAAAAGCGGAAGAAGCGATAGACTCGAAGATCAACATAATGAAATCGTTGAATTGGATAATGATCCGGAGGAATTTTTAATCATTGATGAGTGTGCTGGTTTGGTTGCCGAAAATTTGAAAAACTTAGGAGGCGACTGTCAAAAAATAATAGTGTACTCATACTTTGATCAGTTTAAGGCTGATGAAATTGCAAAACTTATGGATTATGCGACTCCACAAGTTGCGCGAAATAAAAAATCGAGTTGTTTAAAAAGGTTTAGAGAGCAGGTGTTAGAAAAAGGAAAAGCAGGTGGTTCACTCCGGCAGTGTCTGGAGAGTTATCTGTAAAAAATTAAGTCAATAAGTTAGCAAGTCAATAAGTTAGCAGTGGAGCGATTTTTTGATTACTTACTAATTTGTTCTCTTATTAACTTGTCAAAACCCACATCACAATGGCAGTAGAATTTAATCAGGAAATAATAGATCAGTACTTAAGTAAACAGCTTAAGGGAGAAACACTTGATGCTTTTAATAAAAAGATGAGTCAGGATGAAGTGTTTAAAAAAGAAATAGAAACGCAAGCTTTTATTCATCGCGGAGTCAATAAATTTGGTGAAGATGAAATGCGAGCGAAATTAAAAAAGATTAGAGCGGAAGTGCTTCAAGATAAATCCTCTGAACAAAAAAAGGAATCTGCAGCAAAAGTAGTTTCGCTTGGACAAAAGAAAAAAACACGACCGATTTTACGTTGGAGTATGGCAGCAGCTATTGCTTTGGCAATCGGAGCTTCTGTGTATATCGTTGCAACAAATCAGACCATGTCTTCCCAAGATCTTTATGCTAATTATTATCAACCGTATGCAGAAGATATTTCAGTTCGAAATGCAACAGCAGAAGATATTGCAAATCAAGCCAGTCAGTTTTATAAAAATAAAAATTACGAATCAGCGCTTCCTTTGTTTTTAAAAATATTAGAAACAGAACCTGATAATGCGGAGGTACAAATTGCTACAGGGATCTGCCAATTGGAGTTAGGAAGATTTGAAAAAGCTAATCAAACTTTTTCTGCTGTTGTCAATCCATTATTTAAAGAACAGGCGCAGTGGTATCTTGGAATGAATTTTCTAAAAAGAAGTGATATGGAAAACGCGAAGACGATACTGGAAGGAATTAAGGAAGGAGATTTTAAGTATGAGAAAGCACAAGAGATACTGAATAAGTTGTAATGTGCAAAATGATTTTAGAACAAGGATCAATGAATAGCGATAGGTGATTCTTGTTCTAAAATCAAAATGTATTTTTGTTATTTATAAAGCACCGATCACCATCCGCATCATCTCACCAATTTTTCTTGGTTCCAGCCAGCGAGTAACAACAACGATGTCATGCTCCTTATCTACGACGATATAATTTCCACCAAACCCAGCAGCGTAATAAATATTTTCAGATAAATCACCAGCCCATTTTCGATTACCTTTGTTGAGCCACCACATATAACCATAGCTTTCGTTGGCACTTGACGATTGTTGAATTTTATTGACCCAATCTTTAGAAATTAATTGTTGTCCATTCCAGTTTCCTTCCCTGAGGAAAAGCAATCCAAGGCGAGCATGGTCTTTTGTATTTATAAAAATACCACCGCCAGAATGTCCGCCACCACTCACGGATTGCATCATCACGCCATCTACATTTACAAAAGAATTTTCATAACCAAACCATCGCCAAGTTGGACTTGCGTCAATTGGATCCATAATTTTTTCTTTTAAAACCATCGGTAATGGCTTCCTCCAAATTTGTAAAAGAGAATAAGAAAGTATATTGACTCGGACATCATTGTATTCGAAATTTGAACCCGGAGTTTTTAATTCCCGATATTTCCAATCATCGATACCACCTTCTTTTGGCGGACGATCAGCCCAGTCTTTCATACCAAATAAAGTTCCAGACCAATCGGAAGATTGAGTCAATAAATGATCCCAGGTCACTTTGCTATTGTGCTCGCCTTCGAAGGTGCCATCCCAAACCATTTTGCCAACTGGCTCGTGAAGGTCTTTGATCAGACCTTCGTCATAAGCTAATCCGCAAACGGTAGAGAGATAACTTTTAGTTACACTAAAGGTCATGTCGACCCGATCAATATCTCCCCATTTAGCAACGATATATCCATTTTTTAAAATCATTCCTGCGGGTCCACCACGTTTTTTAGTTTTACCAGCTATATGATGATAAGGCTCTTTTCGAAAACCTTCGAGGATCGCAATTCGCAAATCTTTTGATCCAGAATATTCATTAGCTAAAGCAAAGTCAACCGCTTTTTGAATACTATCCGCCTTAAGTCCTAAGGATTGAGGAGTGCGTTCTTCCCAGGTGTTTTTATCAGGGAAGTAATTTTGCTGGGCAGTTGAAAAAGCTAGATTTAGAAATCCAAAAAGGAATAGAAGGGATAGTTTTTTCATAATTGATTTGTGTGTGATAAGTGCTTTTGGACGAGGAAGATTATGGTTTTTGGTTTGCCACAAAGACACGAAGAATAAATCCTAGCTGCCCTCGTGGCAAATATTCTGTATCAAAAATACTAATTCTTTTATATCGGCATCGCTGGGACAATATCATCGTTATCCAAGATGTCGCTTTCCAAATCTCGAAGATAAGATTCACTAAAGTTAATTTTTAATTCAGTCCACATAGGTAAGTGGTCAGACATTTGGTGTGTTCGCCAATAGGTTTTATAATAGCGTGTTTTCTTATCTGCTTCTTCTTTGTTATGGTAAGTGGCTGGCATTTGATCAGCATAATCTGCTTCATCTTCTAGGCGGTATACATGGTCGTAAAAATTAAAAACGCCTCCTTTTATTTCTTTGGAAGGAACATCTCCTCGGAAAGCAATTTGATCGTAAAATTTATTTTGAGGAATATTACTTGGTAAATTTTGTAATGCCTCAGGAATGAAAAAGTTTTTTGAGATCTCTTGGAACGTTTGGTTCTTAGGTTTGAAAATATTGAAATCTCCAAGTAAGATTAGGTTCCTAGAATGCGAATTTTTATCATCGGTACGTTTCGCTAAAAAGTCAGAAAGCAATTGGATTTCTTTTACCCGACGAGGTTCATCGCTGACGCCTTTTCCATAAATGATATGTACCGTCGAGATCATAAACTTAAACCAACTGGTTCGCAATCCAACAATCAAAGGTGTTCGAGCGAGTTGGGTCGCTGGGTCGTAAGTTTTTACTCCTTCTTCGGTTACTACTTTTACCGGAGGTACTACAATCTCTCCGGCTAATCCCGTAAAAGATAGTTTTCGAGAATCATAGAGAAAAGCAAGTCGTTCATTGTTGCCAGAGCTCCCTTCTGTTGTGTCAGAGAAGATAACCTTCCAAGAGAACCCGAGAATGGTTTTTACTTTTTCTAAAGCACGAAGATTTTCATTGACTTCTTGCACTGCGACGAGATCGAAATGATCGATTATTTCTGCGATATAATATAGCGCTTCTTGAGATCGTAAACCGAAATTGTTGCTATCGAATTCCCTGATATTCCAGGTAGCAATGAGTAAATTGTCCGAAATTGTTTTTTTCGGAATTTCATTAGCTAGAGCCGTTTTTAATCTAAGTAGACCGTTAACCGATCTTACTTGTTCTGCTTCGGATACCTTTCTTAGGTATTGGTAATAGGGCATGGGGAAAAGGTTTTAGAGGGTTATGGAATAAGTGAACAAGCTACCAAACGAATAAGTTAGCAATAGTACTTATTTTGTTCCTTTGTTGGCGTGATAACTTGTTCACTTGTTAATATCAATGATCGCATCTCAGATGCCCTCCTCCTCCAATCGGAGAGCCAGCAGGCATATCAAGCGATGGAATCGTTTTCCAATCTGATGGATCATCTTTAAATTGTTTTATCTTTTTTAAAGCCAATAAAAAATGTGCCTTTCGTTCGGGAGAATAAGGTTTATCTTTATCGAGTTGTGTTTCGAGATTGTTGATCGCAAGTAAGCAAAGCGCTTGAGTTTGAGAAGCTGCTCTTTTATCCATTGACAAGGTCATGATTTGATCTAGCGTCAATTGGTCCGTCATTCTTTGTAAAGATGCTTCGTAAGCATTGCCTTCCCTATTCCAGCCTAAAGTATTTAGTTGGTTTAAAAGTTCGTGAAAACTAAGATCACTGCTAGCCATCTCATGATGCTGAACCAATCGATTGGCACGATGAGGATGTAAAATTGCTTTTAAAGTTGCATGTGCAGAGCTTTCCGCCACCGCAATTGGATCAAAGGTCAAACCGGTTCTGCTCTTAAAACTTTCTCGGGTTCTGGAATAGCCAATTGGTTTTGGAGGAATGATGTCCAATACATTTTTAGGGAGTATTAAAAAGTCTGGTTTTAAACTTTCTAAAAGTGTGCTGATCGCTGCTCTTTGTTTTTGATCACCAACAACCTGATGTGAATTCTGCCCATCTGCTCTTACACTGTATTGGTAATCTACTCCACCGATTAATTTTGAAACTGCTTCCATTTGAAAACGATGAGAAAGGTATATTGGAACCAAGACTTCTTCCAAGGTTGCCATCGGAGTGTTTGGCGAAATATTGTTTTCGCTAAAATTTTGTAAAGCTTTTTTTCGAACTACAGAAAGGCGTTTAAATTCAGAAATGGCATCGGTTCCATTATCCCAAAGATGAGCATAAGGGTGGGCACCACCCAATGGTCGAGCATCCTGATCGGAGATATATTTTAAACCTAATTTATTGTTTTCTAAAAGAATATCATTCAATGCTTTTTCGACATCAGTTCCTTTTGGGAAATCTTGGTAGCCATAAAGCACTGTTCGCTTATCCCAAATTCCAATCTTGTTATCATAAGCTTTTGAAAAATCCATATTACCATCACTTTTTAAAGTGACATATGGATGCGGGTAATCCATAACAGAAGCTCGGTCATTATAGCTTGCCGCAAAATTATGAGCAAGTCCAATGGTGTGTCCTATTTCATGAGCAGATAATTGTCTTAGTCTAGCGAGGGCCATTTGCTCCATTTCTTTTGAAACGGGCTTGCCGGTTTGATAAGGAGCAATCAATCCCTGAGCAATCAGAAAATCCTGACGGACTCGTAAAGAACCAAGCGAAACATGGCCTTTGATAATTTCTCCAGTCCGTGGATCAATCACGGAAGAACCATAAGACCAGCCGCGAGTCGCACGGTGAACCCACTGAACTAAATTATATCGTACATCCATTGGGTCAGCACCTTCTGGAAGAATCTTTACTTGAAAAGCGTCTTTATAACCTGCTGCTTCGAACGCCTGATTCCACCAACGAGCTCCATCGAGCAATGCCGAACGAACAGGCTCAGGTGCTCCTGGATCGAGGTAATAAATTATCGGTTCAACAGCTTCACTAATCGAAGCGGAAGGGTTTACTTTTTTTAAACGATGTCTCGTAATTAATCTTTTTAAAATAGGTTGGTCAATTGGAGTAGCGTAATCCTGGAAGCTGGTTTCAAAATATCCAGATCGTGGATCGAAAACCCTTGGTTCATAATTGTCGTCTGGTAATTCAATAAATGAATGATGTTGTCGAACGGTAACCGCTTCGGCTGATGGTGTGACATCTCGAATATAGTCTCCTTTAGGAGTTCCAGTAAAAGTCAGTGTCGCTTCGAGTTCGGTATTCTTAGGAAAGGCTTTGCAACGTGGAAGAAAAACGGCGGATCGGCTTTGATCCAATTTGTAAACACCTTGCTTGGTTTCTTTGAGTTTGCCGATTACGTTATGTGCGTCTTGCATCAAAAAAGGAGTAGCATCGACAATTACTTTTCCTTCGGATTCTCCTTCTACTTTAAAACCCCAAAGAACAGATTGAGCAAAAGCTTCTTCTACCGATTTTCGTTCTGCCTGATTGTCACTTACTGCTCGGTATCCATAATTCATTTGGGTGAGTAAAACCTTAGGGCCGACTTTTGTGAATTTTACAACTCGCTCTCGTCCTAGTTGTCCACGGTCAAGGCCGATGTCATTTGATCCAACGCCAGCAGCTAGAGAGTTGACATATAATAATTCCGAATCGAATTTGTTGATGGCTAAAAGAATCTTTCCTTTGGTGTCATCCCAATAAAAATCGAGGTAGCCAGTATTGGCTTTCATTTTTTTGAGTCGATCGCCAAAGGCGTTTGTCTTTTTTGTTTCACTAGGTTTTTGAGCGACGACTGTCTGTAAGTTTTTATTACAGGCAAAGACAAATACGAGTGTGAGTACTAAGAGTAATTGGTTTTTCATGGACTTGATTGTATATTTATTTATAGGAAAGATAGGAAATCTTAGGGTAATTGGATAGAAGTTGCTTGAAAATGAATTGATGCTTTAGTCGCATATTGAAATGATCCTTCTCTTTTTGATGTTGGTAATCAATGATTTGTAAGTAATCTTAAATCAATTTGCTTTTTGTCTTGAAACAAAAAGCAACAAAAAATTCAAGGCTGTATACTTTTCTTAACGCAAAAATCAGTTCGAAATCCTAAATTCTAAAAACTCGCCATTAGGTTCATTTTTTACTTATAAGTTTTCGATTATTAATCATTATCGTTCGTTATTATAGCTTGATGAGGCTCAAACAATTTATAATTTTTAACGGATTTTGAACTGATTTTTGCTAAAAAGTAAAAGGCCAATTTCCCTAATTTTTGGCATTCAGAGTAAATTAAATGTGGGAAATTTGTTTGAATATTAAAACAAGGTTTATCAGTATGTGATGAAAGGAGGTGTTTGGGACTAGTCTCAAAATTTACTCTTAGAAAACTTCAGGAAAAAGAAGTTTTATCCAGTAATCGTAATAAAAATCTTAGAACCCTGAATGTCACGAGTAACTTCATAGCCTTGAGTGGTTAAGAATTTTCGAAGGAGGCTAGCAAATTTTGAAGGGCGATAATTTCGATTGGTCTTAGGGTCAATCGCGGGGATTTTGACTTCATCGATAATCATCTTAGTGGCGGTAATTCCTTGGATATGAAAATAAGAACCGAGCGCATTTTCTTCAAACCAGTTTTCTAAAACATCAGAAAGAAGATCTCCAGAGTCTCCGATTTCAGAATCCATGTCGATTTCAGAATCTTCAGAAAATCCGATATCAACAGCAATAGTTCTCCCGTTTTCTAACATATCCTGAAATGAAAATTGAAGAGATGTTGTGAAATCTTCTAAGAAAGTATCTAGAGCTTTTTCTGCTAGTTTTTCATAATTTTCTGTATAAAATTTTGGAGAGTGGCCTAGTTTGTTGACTAGAGATAAACCGGTGAAAGCATCATAAGCGGTAAGTATGACGGTAACAGAATTTCCTCTTGGCGTTCGAACAACTTGCGTTTCAGATTCTACATAAATGTCTGCTGCAGAAAGTTGAATGATTCTTTGTTTGATTGAAGATTGTTGGTCGGTCGTGACGGCATCACTATTGTTGACCTGTTTGAGCATTGCTCTAAAATCGATTGTTTGAATACCTTCCTGATCAAGGCCGTCTTTGACTCTAGTAATTGCTGCGCGAATTGGTGCACCATGTTCGTGTTCATAAACCTCTCGCATATCTTTACCGGATTTGGCGAATGGAATGACCATGACGGTAGGGTTGGTTTTTACCTGAGGAATATTAGAAATCTGAGCCTCTTGTTGTGCAGAAGCTAGTGTTTGAAAAAACAAAATGAGAATAAAAAAATAGTTTTTCATCAATATTTTAATTTACAGTAAATGGTAGAACCTTCTTTTATTTTTTTCAAAATTTCTTTTTTCCCTCTATAGATTGTACACAAAGAAAAATTACCTCCGGTGTCCATCTTCTTTACATATAATTGCCCCACTGCTATTTCTCTTCTAAAAATTTTTCCGTCTACATTTTCTTCTGATACTTCAAAAGCTTCAAGATATTTGCCTTTAATTATGCCATGTTTGGTGCCACCGTCGAGGAGGATATGTTTTGCTTTTTTATCGCCTTTAGTTTCCATTACTTCGAGGATTTTGAATTCATATGGAAAGGTTTTTTTGACGATTTTATTTACGAAATCAGTAACTCCATTGATTGAGCCTTTGTAATTTTCTTCTGCAGCAATAACACCAGTTTTTACATCGATGATTTTGATCGTAAAACTGATGTAAGTACTGGTGTATACTTGGTCAATGTCTGTAGATAAGGGAGGTGCTTGACTCTGTTTTATAGGTGCTGATTTTTTAGGTGAAGTTTTGGCAGCTGATTGTTTTGGTGTACTAGACTTTGAACGATCTCTAGCTGAAGTAGTAGGTTTTGTTTTTGGAGTAGTTCTAGTAGTTTGGTTTTTTGATGAAGATGATCTAGGCGAAGTTCTAGGAGAAGTCTTAGCTGTTGATTTTGTACTGGTCGATGGTTTTGCTTTTGGTGCTGATCTTTTATTTGTTGAGTTTTCTTTTTTTGAACTAGTTGTAGTCGAAGTTCTTGGAGACGTTCGAGATCTAGAGCTAGAATTCTGTTGTTGTCTCATTGGTGCACGAGACTTGGGGCTACTTTTAAAAAACTGTTTTTTAGATAATTTTGCAAATCCTTTTACAATATAATCTGCACCTACGGCCCGCCCTTGCTCGATGACTATGTTGTCGATATTTTCCTTTTGTTGTTCTCGTTCTAGTTGAATGGATTCGTTCAATTGCCTGCTGACGATATTGAATCGTCTTGATTTATAAAAAGCGGATTCAATATACTTGTTGATTTTAATTGCCTTGTGATCTTCTAGCTCAGGAGCATTAAGTTTTAAAATACCTAAAGAAGGTTGCTTTGCTTGTCCCCAAGATAGCTGAGCGATAAATGTTGAGAAGAAAAGAAATAGTATTATTCTAAGCATTGTTTTTTATTTTGAAATCAAAAAATCTCTTAAATAGATTCTTAAAAACCATAGCCATCAGCCCAGCCAATAAAATCTTTAAAATTGCATTTTAGATCTTTGTTTTCTGCTAGTAGTTTTTTGAGTTTTTTACTTCCTTTTTTTACTTTGCAAATTGCTGTCTTGTCGTTTAATTTTTCTATAATTAAAGAACCTGCATAAATTTCTCGGATAACTGATTTTCCATTGATGATATGTTCGTTTTCATAATAGACGTAAAGCCTTTCTTTGACTGATAAACCATGGAAGCGTCCTGCGTTAATCATTATTTTATTAACCTCTTTGTCTGATTCTTCTACTGGTTCTAATAGCTTGACGTTTAGTGGTACGATCTTTTTTATCTTTGTTTTTACTCTAGGATATAAAACAGTTTTCGCTGATTCAACAGCTAAACGATGATCTTGTCTGATGTGTGGTTTGGAGCGACTAAAATTAAAGTTTTCACTAGAACTTGTTTTAAAGGTCAAGCTTTCTTCCATCTCACCAGTTTCTACTTTATAAATATTTAATGAAATCCAAATGGTAGCGGATTGTGTCCAAAAAGTTTTGGTTTTGGCAGGCGTAGTAATTTTGCCGTCTTTGAGAATCGCTTTTGTAATGGTGACTTCTTCATTTTTTGAAAGCCATTCTGTATCTCCAAAAACGATTTGTAAAAGGTAAGGGACATTAGATTTTAAGCCTTGCTTTCTAATTTCTTCTAACTGGGTGTACCAATCTTCACCCAATTCTGTATCGTAATAATCTTCCTGTGATTTTACAACTTTATATCGTGGAATGCTTTTAATGATTTCGATGATTCGTTCTTCGATTTCCAAAAACTCGTTGGAAGGCATTCCTTCTGCATACTCCGTTGGGAGGATTCCAAACTCGATTGATTCTGAATCAAGTTGAGCATTTGAAACAGAAGAAAAAAGTAATAATAAAAAGAAGTAGAGAAGTTTTTTCATGAAATTTAGTTCTTTATGCGAATCAGGGTTTTAAAAATTGTGAGGACTTATTTTGCTCCAAGCTATGAAAAACGGCATTCGGTATTCGGCATTAGAAGAGTCCGAAAACCTAATACCGAATGCCGTTTAAACTTAATTTTAAATTAAGCTCTTAAGGCTTATGTTTTTTAATCTGATTCGCATTATTTCTTAATTAGTCGACATCTTAATTTTTTGCCTTTAGCTAGTTCCTGTTTTACGTTTTTTTCACCAGCTTCAATTTTTAATGTAGAAAAATTTTCACTTTCTACATTGTCGATTTTTCCCCATGCTATGGATTCCAAACGTTCGATTTTGACACCGTCAACATCTTCGATATTTACAACGAGTACCTCGACTAATTTTTTTCTTTTGAGTCCCATTCTTGACCCGGCGGCGATGAGTAATTCTTTGACTTTACTTTTGCTTTCAGAAGTTGGTCTTAGGACAGCCCATGCTTTTGAGGGGAAGCATTTACTGATCAGCTTTTTTGTATTTGCTTTCATTTCGGCATCTGTTAAAATATTGCCGGATGAATCTTTATCGTAGACGATCCTCATGGTTAGTAGGTCTAAAGCACCTGATCTTCTTTTCTTTTTGCTAGCAGATTTTTGGGCAATTATAGAGCCTTTCAAAGAGCCGTCAGCAATATTATAAATACTCATGGTTAATTCTTTGAGACTGGTGTCATAATATCCTTCCATGACATAATCAGCTCCGATCGCTTTGCCTTGCTCGACAATCTTGCCATCGATAAAGTCTTCTGATTTTTGAAACTCTCTTTCCCAGACTACAGCATTATTCGCTGAAACTTCCCGGTCCACTCTTTGTATTCGGTAATTTTCGTTGATAATAGATGTCGCATTACTTTGAGCTTTCTTAGCCATTGTTTCACCTTTAGGGCTAGAAGCATTGAAAGGCATCACTGCAAGATAAATAGTATCATATTGAGCTTGAATAGAACAAAGTATGCCAACGGAAAAGAAAAATGTAAAAAAGTACTTCATTAAAAATGAATTAGATGATTAAAAATAAGTAAGAAATAAAGTGTATTTCTTAAAAGGATAGAATTATAATGATGGGTGATGCTGAATGTCAAAATTATTAAAATATCATAAATAATATAAGTAATTTGAATGAAATTATTTCGATTTAACTTGTCTTATTAATACATTTACTTTTCAAAACGTAACGAATCTATCTTTTAAATTAAGCTATGAAGAAATATTTCTGTGTTTTAATCTGCCTTTATTTTCTCTGTTCCGCTGTTAATCTTCAAGCTCAAAAAGTATTTGAACGAAGAGGACAAGCTATATATATAGAACTTTTGGGCTCCGGTTTTGCTTATTCTTTAAATTACGAATCAAGATTTTCTCAAAAAACAGGAGGTCTAGGTGGACGTATTGGTGTCAGTTATGTTGGAGATTGGTTCGCACTTCCTGTTAATGTGAATTATTTATTGAGTAAAAAAAAGGAAAAACATTTTCTAGAAATTGGAGCTGGGTTTACTTATTTTAAATATAAAGAGCCTATTCTATACGGTGGAAAAATGATAGATAGTCAAACAATGCCTGCCTTAACTTTTATGTATCGTTATCATCCTCGCTATGGAAAATTTTCGTTCCGTTTTGGGATGACTCCTTTATACGGTTATCTTAATGAAGGAGATACAGATAAAGTCTTTTTTCCTCTTTTTGGAGTATCGCTGGGCAAAGTTTTTTAATCCTTTTTAATTCCTTCAATATAAGTATTACTAATCGACTTCATCGACTGTTGTCTTGCTTTTTCGATGTCCACATTGTCTTTGTAAACTTTATTTAAAAAATCCATTTTCTTCGCCGTTTGTTCATCTACTTTTGCAGTGACCGTTTGAAGCAGTTGTTGCGCTTGGTCTTTACAAGGCGAATTAGGATCCACCTGCCCGATCAAATTGATCGCATCTTTATAATCTTTTTTAAGAATAGCTACTTCCGCTTTTTGAATAAGTGCCTGACATCCTTGAGCTTGAAACTGACGGTAAGTTTGATCTAAAAGAGCCTGGTTAGAAACTCTACAATCAGACTTTTTTGGAATGGCATATAAGATGGCTATCGCTTTTTGATATTCGTTTTGATCGATGGCAGTTTGAGCACTGGCGATGATGTTGTTACAATCTTCTCCATAATATTTATCTACCTTCTCTTGCATTCTAGCAATAAAACTAGCGTATACCTTTCGCTGCGGACGAATGTTATTGATGGCTCTGTTTATAGCTACATTTTTAGATTTTCCAGATCCGCTAAGCTTATGAGAAAATACGAGAATAGATTGACCAGAGAATACATTTTTTACCATGAAGTGTAATTCTAACTGAACGGTTTCCTCGCTAGAGATGCCTTCCAGTTTTCCGAATTCAATCAAGCTAAGGAAAGGTTCTAGCGTAAAAGTGCTTTCTTTCTTATTGACAACATCGTTTTGTGTAAACACATTAATGACCTTTCGTTCCAGTTTTGCTGCTGTTGATGCCGGGATGTTTTTATCCAGTTTTGGAGATAATATCTGGATGTCCAAATCTTGAACTGGATTGTCAGTTTGGCCAAAGACAAAACTACTGATGAAGAAACTGAAAAATAATATTCTTAAAATCATGATTTTTTATTTCTTGACTTGTGTCTTTAATTAATCGTTATATAAACTTTAGTACCAACGACATCTCTGGTGACATCAAGTCCTTGGCTTTTTAAAAAGCTTCGAAGTTTGGCAGCGAATTTTGTAACTCGAAAATTTCTACCTGATTCTTCCTTGACAGGAATTCGAACCTCATCGAAAATCATCTTGGTAGAAGTTACTCCTTGTAAATGATAAAGACTATTAAAGGAATTCTTTTCAATCCAATCTTCAACAAGGTCAGCAAGTAAGCTACCGTCTTTCATCTCTTTGTCAAAATCAATTTCCGCATTTTCATCAAAGCCAATGTTGACAACGATGACTCTCCCCTCTTTTATGGTTGCGTTAAATTTTTTCTGAATATTTTTTGTGAAATCTTTTATAAAAAAACTAATTGCTTTTTGGGAAAGTCTTTCAAAATTAAAGGTGTAATATTTTTTAGTCGTTGCGACTTCGCTGGCTAGTGTTTGACCAGAGAAAGCATCATAAGCATTAGCCCTTACCGTGACGGACGAACCATCAGGGTCTTCCGTTACGGCTGCTTCTATTTCTACGTACACATCTGCACCAGATAACTCAATCACTCTTTGTTTAATCGAGCTTTGATTTCCCGCCATGACATTGTCGTCCATCTTGACTTGCTTGATCTTCGCTCGAAAATCTATGGTCTGAATTCCTTCCTTATCAAAAGCTTCCTTTGCTTTGGTAACTGCAACCCGAAGGTTGAGCATCTCGTCCTTTTCGTAAACAGTTCGGAGCTGTTGACCTTCTTTTGCAAATGGAATAACCATGATGGTTGGATTCAATGTACTCTGTCCAATCACTGACTGGACACCAATGGTTTGAAATAAGATAGAAAAAATTATGACTTGGAATATTTTCATATTTGTGTAATAAGTAAGCGTAATGTTAGCAGAAGCCATACAAAAAACGTCATTTTTTTAACCAAATACCCGTTTTAGCGACGTCTTGACTTTTTCTTAACGGGTTTTTTGAGGAAAAAACTAAAAAGAAGCAGACCTCCTCCAATTAAAAGCCAAAACATCATGCTGCTACTTGTTGAGGCTTGAATAGGTGAATCGTCCCCTATATGCACAAAAGCTGCCCAATAATAAGGGTGCTGTTTAGACTTTGGTTGCTCGTTTAAGTAGGTCAACTTCGCTTCTCGAAGTGCCGCTCCTTTATTAATACCTTTATCGAGATTTTCGTAATAACTGATCATAATTTGGGAGGTCGCATCATCTGCAACCGGCCAAAGACTCATGGTGACGCTTGGGCATCCTGCTTGTGAAAATGCTCTGGCAAGGCTGATTACGCCTTCGCCATTATATACTTTTCCGAGACCGGTTTGGCAAGCGCTGAGAACGGTCATTTTTGCATTTATATCGAGGGCGTAAATTTCTTCTGTGGTGATGTATTTTTGATTTGCAAAAAAGATTCGACTTTCCATGGGGTCCTCTTTGTTTAGGCAAGCATGGGTCGAAAGGTGCAAAATGTCTGCATTGGAAGCGAGATTTAAAAACGCTTTTTTACTTGCTTCAGGACCGAAATAAATTTCGCCATTAAAGTATGGAGCAATGCCTTCCAATTCTGCCTGATTAAAACCCAATTGGCCGAGTGCTTGATTTTCGTTGAGGCAAGATCTGGCTGCTAATTCTCGTCCGTTAAAGTCTGGAGCGAATCCAGCAAAAGGAACTAAAGTGCCGCCAGTGTTTGGGGTATAATTTTTTAAAAGTAATTTACTTGAACTGATGTAATCGATCGAGTATTTGTTGATCAAGTAAGGTAAATTGGATGTGCTGAAATCTATTTCTGAAGATTCGGCACCTTCGTGTAAAAGTAGTTCAAAAGGAATCAACCAGAGTGAACCGTCAGGGATAATAATGAGATGGTCTATGTTTTTGTCGACATGAGCTAATGATTTCTCCAACGCATAACCGTAGATTAGACTGCTGTTTTTTATGAAGGTTGTAAAAGATTCTTCTGCATTGCTTTTGAAGTTTTGCGATTGAATGTCTTCTCGTAAAGTAAAGACGCTTTTATTGATTTGGTCAATGTCTTCTATACGTTCAATGTGAAAGTCGTGTCCGGTCAGTGTAAATGCAAAGGCGTATTTCGATCCGAAAAAATATTCTACAATTGCTGAGTTTTTTTCTAATAGAAAATTTTGAAGACTATCTAAAGCGATGGTTGGTGGTGCGAATTTTAGATACTCGTATTTTGGATAATATGTTTTTAGGGAGTCTTGTAAAAAGAATAAAGTTTGTGTAAGTGCGAATAATTTAGTCTCCTCTTTTTTTATAGATTTCTTCTTTTCTTTTTTTGATTGAATGCGTTGAGTGAGTTGAGCGATTTTTGTTTTTAAAATTTGTTCTCTTCTTAAAATTTCTGGAGGAGCAGAGCTTAGTTCTCTAGCTTTTGATTCTAAAAGAGCAGAGGTCAAGATCATCGCTTTGCCTTTTTCAGCGATAGAGAAAACTCGATTTTTATATTGTTTGTTTCTAGTGGATTTGTATAATTTTAAAGCAGCTTGAATTGCTTTTTCACTAAGGATCGTAATTTGCTCGCTAAGGTTTAGTTTTGAATATTCTGAGGTATATTTTTTACAAGCTAAGTCAAGGATTTCAATCGCTCGCTCGTAAGAAATAAGAGCAGCCAGTAATTTGTTTTCATCATTATCAGATTGTAATAATAAATTTCCTTTGGCTTCGAAAATTGGAATCGCGATAGAATTAGAAATAATATCTGAGGATTCAGGATTACTTAGTAAATCTTCATCATTAAAATCGGAACTGTTTGAAATGATTCCCCTTTGATAGGAACGTAACGCTTCGTCAATATCTTTTTTACCTTCATAAGCAGCTCCAAGATCTTTGTAACTAAGGGAAAGGTCAGGACTTTTTTCGCTTCCTCCTTGCGATTTCTTTTTTTGAATAATGGCTTTTTGAAAATAGATGATCGCCTGATCATAATCTCTTTTATCAAGAAATTTACGACCCATGGTTTGAAAGTATTGACCTTGCTCGTCGCTATTCTGAACCGCATTGGCTTGTTCGTAATCTTTTTTTGCTTCAACGACAGGATTAAGTAATTCCGGATAGTATTTTGATAAAATCTCAATGGCCTCTTCTTCAGAAACATTGATATCCATGATGCTCTCTAAAACCTCTTCCTTCGTCGGTTTTTGATCTTGTGCAAAAGAGCAACAAGCAAAACCAAGCAGTAGAAAAAGGATTTGGTATTTAAGTTTTTTAAACATGGAATCAAGATAGCAGAATTTTTTAAAAAGGCCAGACTACTGATGCGACAATAGTCCGGCTATGATAGTTTTCGAAGCTATATAAAAAAAGGCTACGAAAGAGAGATGTTCTTTCTAAGGGGTGAGAAGTGAGAGATTAGGAAGAAGCTTTGGGGAATATTCACTCCTCACTCTTTACCTCTCACTTCTGGATTAGGCTGTTTGTTTTAGTTTTTGTGTGTCTAGCCCCAGGCCAATTGCTAATTGGATGAGCATGTTTTTTTCAGTATCGTCTACATGTCCATCGGATTGTGCAATGGCGGTTAGGTACTTGAAAATCATGATTTTACCTTCTTCGTTTAAGACGTCTTTTAAGAGTGTGGTTAGAGACTGTATCGTTGGAAGATTTCTACTTTCCAAAATTGATCTGAATTTCTGACCATTAAAATCTGGGAATATTTTCATGCCGATCATTTCAGCCATTTTGATTTCAGATTCTTCTACTTTACCATCCGCTTTGATCATACAAGCGGCTAGTGAATATCCGATTTGAGTGATGTTGACTGCTTGTGAATTTGTAGGAATACCAAGATTTTTTAAGGTGTTGTTTACCTCATTTAATTTAGGTTTGATGGTCGCACCTTGGATAAGATTCCAGGTAATTAAAAATGGATTGATGATAAAAGAAGTAATACTCAACCATCCTAAAAGCATTGATTTTCCCGCTTCTCCAAATAATTTTTTCTTTACACAAGGTGTGCAACCGATTAATGTTTTTGATCCCATTTGGTAAGCAAGAACTAATCCTCTAACATAAGGTGCTGTTGCGATAGTTTCGATTTGGTTTTTTTTGCAATGTGGACAAATGTGTCCGGTTTGATTATTAGTAGAGTGAGCCATGATATTTTAGTTTTAGGCATTTTGCATGCATCTCTCTTTGCAGCAGAATGTGAATAAAAAATGAAAGGTAGTGTCTAACGCTTACTAAATTTTTAAAGTTTAATAAGCGTTAGACGTTTGATTAAAAGGAGAAATTAACTCCACCAGTTAACTGGGATAATGGTTTAGTTGCGCCATTACTTGTGAAAATAGAATACTCTATAAATGGAGCTACTTTTTTTCCTAGTCTGAGACCTGTAGTTGCACCGTACCAATGATCAGTATTTGAATTAGATCCAGTGGCGTCTGAGTTTCTAATATTTCTCAAAGTGTACCTAGGACTGGTGTAAACACTTAGCCAATCGTTTGGGTGATAAGAGAAAAATAATGGAATAGAGAAGTCTGTTGTTTTAGATTTAGTTTCGAATTCTCCTTGGCCAGTCTCGATAGTTAAAAAACCTAATCCTGCTCCTACACTACCTGCAATTGGAGATTCATTATCACCTAGAAATTGGTATTTTGCATATGCTCCAGAAGTTCCAATAAGCGAAGCTTTTACCCCAACGTCTAATTTGTCAGTGATTCCATATCGGTAATCAATTTCACCGGTGTAAGACTTTCTGGAGATAGTATCCTCGCCAGAAACGAATTCATATTTGACACGACTGACACCGACAGCACCCTCTGTATTGCCTTGGCCTAAAGTTCTTGCGGTTTGCATACTGGACATCGAAACACAACTGGAAAGCATTAAGGAACAAAGCGCACTAAGAATAACTAAGTATGTTAATTGAGTTTTCATCTTCATGATATTTTTTAAGTTTTTTTGTTTTAAAATGATCTTGAAAAACTTGTTCTGCAGAATGATTTAATCAACGATCATTAGTAAATACCATGAAGATGAAAAGTATAACAGGAAATATTGGAAAAAAATAAAAAAGGAGGGTTAAACGGTTTTTAGGCTGTTTTTTGAGGTGGATAATTATTTTACGATGGTGATGTCTCCTTTTCTTGTGACCTCGTAAACTTGCCCATCATAGGATCTGATGGACATTTTTATTAAATAAACATACACCCCGGATTGAGAGTCTTTATTTTTAAATATTCCATCCCAGCGATTGTTGTCTCCGTAATAACGTAGACCACCCCAGCGATCGAATATTGACATTTCTATAGATTCTAAAACACAAGAGTTTCCAAAATAAACTTCGAAGTAGTCATTAAAACCATCATCGTTTGGAGAAAAAGCGTTTGGAATAAAATAGGAGCAAGGTGTGCAATCTATTGAAGATATAGATATTGAATCTGTAGTGAAAGAACAGTTTCCGGTTTGAGCGTAGGCCCAGTAAGTTCCTTCTTGATTTACTTCTAATGTGTTACCTGGAAGACCTGTGTTCCAGACGATAGAAGCATCGAGTAGATCAATGTTTAATAGAAAACTTTCACCTTCGCAAAATGATGTATCCATTCCAAGGTTCACTGTTGGTGGTTCTAAGAAATTGACATTCAGTGAGTCGCTTTGATAAGTACAATTGTTAAGATTTACCTCTGCCCAATATGTTCCAGAAGATAAAATTAATAGACTATTTTCCGTAGTCCCAGTATTCCAAATTACAGAGGCATCAGATTCATTGATTTGGAGTGTTAAGCTATCACCTTCGCAAAGTGTTGTGTCCGTTCCAAAGTTAAAAGTTGGAGGAATGAAATTTGAAATCAAAATCGAATCACTTTGTACTTGGCAATCATTTATAATTACGTTGGCCCAATATAAACCTGGTTCGCTAACTTCTAAAGTGTTTCCTGTTTCTCCAGTATTCCAGGTAACTAAACTGTTTGGAAAATTGATGTTGAGGGAAGTGCTTTCTCCTTCGCATAAAACTTGATCCTCCCCAAGTTCAATTAATATTGGCGGATAAAAAACTTGAATCATGTTGCTTTGATAAGTACATTGGTCGACTGTTATTTCTACCCAAAATATCCCTTCGGTATTGATTTCTAAAGTGTTCCCTGTCGTTCCATTACTCCAAATGTATGAAGCTCCAGGGATGTTTAAGTTTAAGAGTAAAGTTTCTCCTTCGCAAATCGTCGTATCATTACCAAGATTGATATTTGGAACATCAAAATATGAAACCAGAATCGAGTCACTTTGATAAATACATTGATCAATTTCGATGGAGGCCCAATACAACCCCGGTTGTGTAACTTCTAAAGTATTTTCTATTAGTCCGTTATTCCATATAATCTCAGCTCCTACGATGTCAATATTTAAAATAAGACTTTCTCCTTCGCATAAAGTTGTGTCTGCTCCAAGGTCAACAGAAGGAGGGCTGGCATAAGAAACTAATATAGAATCACTCTGGAAAATACAATTGCCAATATTGACCTCTGCCCAATATTGACCGGATTCTGTGATTTCTAAAGTGCTGTTGTTAAGGCCTGTATTCCAAGTGACAGATGCATTGGGGTAATCAATATTTAAAATTAAAGATTCGCTGTCTTCGCAAAGGGTAGTATCGTTGCCCAAGCTGATGGTGTTCACATTATAAAGTACTAGAATGGAATCACTTAAATAAGAACAAGGACCAATGTTAACCTCTGCCCAGTATAAACCAGATTGTGTGATTTCTAAATTATTACCGAGTTCGCCATTGCTCCATGTAACCTGAGCTCCTGGAGTGTCAATATTTAAAATAAGACTTTCTCCATCGCATAATATTGTGTCTGGCCCTAGTTGAATGTCAGGAGTGGGCAAGTAATCGATAAGTATTGAGTCGGTTTCAACGGAGCAATTACCTAAACTTATTTCAGCCCAGTAAAGCCCTGCTTCAGATACAGTAAGACTACTTCCATTGCTGTTGTCATTCCATATAATCTCAGCTCCTGGAGGAGTATTAGGGATTTCGAGGACTAAAGTAGCGTTTTCACATAAGGTGTTATCCAAGCCTAAATTCAAGTCATCGAGATAATTGTTTAAGGTAAGTCCAAGCATTAATTCGCCATTATACTCACTTACAGCATGTGTCTGGCCTATGGTGTTTATGTTAAAGGATAATAGGTCATAGGAATATAAATCTCTTCCAGTTGTAAAGTAAATATCATCATCATATACAGTGAGATCTCTAATAGGAAGATATTGGTGCATGGATAATAATGTCCCAGTAGAAGTAGGTTGTATATCGGTGAAGTCAAGACTAAAGAAGTATGAAGCATCAGTTCCAGGGTTTCCATCAAAAATATATAATGTATTGTCAATGAAAGTCATTTTGTCTATGTCTGGACTCGAGACGTTACCAGTTAAAATAGTAACTCTAGTGCTGTTGCCACTGGTACGATCAACCTGAATAATTGACTCAGAAGAAAAGTCATTATTTTGAATAGACCCGTTCATACTTACAGAAGCATATAATTGTTGATCGAAAAAATTATAAGATAAACCTTCGCAAAAGAAGACAGATTCATTTGGGACATTTAATTGCCCGATAACGGTGAGGTTCCCTTCGTAATCTATACTTGCTAAGGTAGGGTTAGTTGTACTGCTTAATATGCCATAGAATAGGCAATCCTCTGGAACAAATACTAAGGTTCGAAGCACATCGCCCGGAGGAATGTTGAAGGTAGTGTGCAATTCCGTTTCTCCTGTTTCAGCATCGGTCTTGACAAAGGAATTATCTATGATTCCGATAAATTCTTTATACTGTCCAAAGGTGAGGTTGAAAAAGAAAAGAAAGAATAGTAGAGAGAGGAATCTAGTTCTCATGCTTTAGCTTTATACTGTAAAAAAAAGTCTGTGTTTTAGTTAAAGCTAAGATAGGACTATTTTTCAATTACCCATCAAACCCTGGGCGGATAAACTGATTGACCTTTGGGAATTCACCTTTCATTCCTCGAAGAATTTGAGAAAGCATAGATAAAATGTCTAATAATTCGTCTTCAGATTCAGGAATTGATTGGCGGACAATTTCCCAGGCTCCGAGGCTACGTTCGGTTGCGATGATCGCGATTTTAGCGGAGCCATTAGAGTCATTTTGAATTTGAGATTCTTTCATGATTGATTGATCATGGAGGCCGTTAAAAGCTCTTCGAACTTTTGCAGCAATAAAAAAAAGGTAGTGATGAATATATTCTAAAGCATTATTTATGTCTTCTAATTCTTTTTTTATGTTGATCCCCAATCTGTTTTTCTGACGGAGTTCTATTTCTTTTTGTTCGAGGAGTTTGTTGTTTGTTTTTAGCCAAGCTCCAGCAATTTGATGATACTGTTTGCTGAGTTGATTTAGAGCCTCTTGAGTTTTGGAAAGAGTAGGTTCTTCTAATTCAAAATTTTTAGCATCTTCTTTTAATTTCTCCCAATCCATGCCTTGTTCTTTAAAGGCCTTTTCAACCAGTTTCATTGCTTCGGTAAAACTTTGCTGAAGTTTTTCAATAAATTCGTTAGGATCAGAAAGATCAGTATTTCCTGCTTTTTCATAATTAGCACATTGCTCGGTGAAGGGACAACGTTCGCACCAGCGGTCACAATAATTGTAAATATTTGGAATGTATTTGAGTGCGTTTTCCATTACGGTTTAAAGGTAGTTCGTTTTACGAAAAGTTAAGATTAAACCAATATAGGGAAAATAGCCAACTTTTTAGAAAAACTTTGCTTCGGTCACTTCCTGTAGGACTTGCCTTTATTTTGTAATAACATTTTGGCCTCTTTCCAATTGGGTAAATCACTTGAATCTATGGTGACCGATCTGATTTCTTTTGCTATTGAATTTGATTTTTTCATAGCATCCATATGAGCACCGCTATATGCAAACGCTTTCATATCGTCTTCACTTTTCCAGAGCGTCATGGTGTAATGCTTTGTCCATAAACCTGTTTTTTTAAATGCTAAATGATTAGAAGATTTTAATTGCTTAGCAATATGTAAAGCCAGAATAGATAATTTGAAAAAGTGAAAAGGAGATTTTAATTCTATTGAGGTTATACTCACTTTCATGGCTTGGAAATTTATAGGTTCATTGTTAATGTTGTTGCTAACAACATCCTAAGACTTGTTATTTACTATTAATTTTAATGCTTGACAAAAGCAATTTGTTTTTAAATACGTGAAAAATTTTGGTGCTAAGATAAGCTAAAACAGAAAACTCCCAGTATACAAGGATACGGAGAGTTTTGAAGATTCTTAAAGGTTTTTTTACTAGTCAGTATGTTGGTCGCTATGTTGATAACTCACTTTGCATTTTTCACAAACCATTTCTTCGCCGTTGCCTTTTCTTTTTAAAGCTATCCCTGATAAATGTTTATTTGCATAAGCATTTATCCAGCCAACATTAGATTCTTTGCTGTGAACATTGAGGTTTTCCTGTTTTACTCTATCATAAAAATGGCCTCCGTATTCTTCTCTTCCCCAGCAGTTTGGACAGAGCCCTTCGGGAGCAGGTGAAGATTCAGGAGTGTCTTTTTTCTTTAAAAAATTCAGGAGAGATTGTACTAAATTCATAATCGATTATTTATGTTTTAAATCTATGATTTTATTTTTTATCGAGGTGCCTAATTCCAGGTAAGTTGTTTTCTTTCATCCCAATATTGTTCCGGAGAAATAGCAAGATCTTTTAGAGTACTTAAATCTTTTCCTTCTAATTTAAATTGAGTAGCCTGAAGATTATCTGATAAATGCGATTTATTGCTAGCACCACTTAAGACTTTAAATGGATCAATACTGTCTATGCAAAACCTTAAAGCAATCGCATCTAATCCTGTTTTGTATTTAACTGCTAATTCTTGTAGTTTTTTATAGACAATGGCGTGCTGAGGGTATTTTGTATTAGGAAAAACTTTTCCGTTGGCAAGGGCTTCTTTGATTACTATCTTTTTATTCTGAACAGAAAGTTCTTTTGAAGTTTGGGCTAAGCTTTGGTCGAAAATATTATAGGTAACTTGAAATATGTCGAACAAAGCGTTACCTTCTATTGCTACATCCAAAGCTTTTTTTATGACCTCTATTTGATTTTGTCCACTTGTTGTGATGCCTATGTCTAAGCCATTTTCTTTTTTAAGTTCTGCCAGTCGATTCAGCACTGCTTTATTTTCCAGCACACCTGTTTCAGAAGTAGCGGAATGAATCTGGTAGGCGGAAAGAAAAGGGAGCAATGTTTTGGACTGCTCCCATTGTTCATTTAATTTGCTAAGACTATGTTCTTTGATTTCATGTTGAGAAGCATTGGGAGAAAAATCGGCAACATAAGTGTATCCCCATTTTGTGGCAATTTCTATATCTGGGTCGTCTTTTTCTATGACCCAATCAATTAGTAATTGTTCAGCCAAACCATAACCCGGTGCAGTATCAAAATATCTAATTCCTCGCTGGTATGCATCGTCAAGAATTGCCAGGCCATCACGCTTAAAAGCATCTAAAGAAAAATTAGAAGATGTTTCTTGTCGTATGTTGATATAGTGTGGGCGACCGATGGCGGCAGTTCCTAATCCAATAGGGAGGCTTGGTTTTTTCATTTTTAGATATTCATTTTCCGAATTTTATAGCGATGATTTTACTAAAGATTTAAACAAGCTCTAAAGGAAAGTACCAAATCGTTCTGAGTGGCATGTATATCCATTTGGATTGCGAACTAAATAATCTTGATGACTAGGTTCTGCGGCCCAAAATTTTGTAAAAGGCTCAAGCGTAGTTGCTGCTTTTTGTTCCCATCTTTTAGAATCATCTACTATTTTAATTACTTCTTTCGCGATTTTTTTTTCCGTTTCATCTTGAAAAAATATTGTTGATCGATAGCTTGAGCCAACGTCATTTCCTTGACGGTCAACAGTTGTTGGATTATGGATACGGAAGAAATAATCCAAAATGAGTTTGAAGGAAGTCTCATTAGGATCATAAGTGATTTCGATGCCTTCGGCATGTCCGGGATGATTACGATAAGTAGGGTTATCATTGGTGCCGCCCAGATATCCTACCTCGGTATCTTTTACTCCTGGTCGGACTCTAAATAATTCTTCCATTCCCCAAAAACATCCACCTGCTATATATGCTTTTTTTAAATCAATCATTTTTTTAAATTTTAGTGTTTGATAAAATTACTAAACATTTTTAATAGACGTCTAGTTTTGATGATGTTGCTAAACATCTATTGTTCATCGGTTTTAAATCTTTTTAGCATGCTCTTATGGCTCTTGTCTCAAACACAGGATTTGTCAAAGAACCAAAATATAAACGTCACTCGCTATTCAAAAGTTCATTGATTTTTAAGTCGAGCCTTAGTAATGCATTGCTCGGATCAGAGTCAAAAATAGAATAGGCTACATTTCCTTCTTTTTGATTTTTAGATTAAGGATTACCCGAAAATAAGCTATTAAAAAATTATTGTTGTGGTATGATGATGTTTTTTACTGGATAAAGTCTTCCCTAAGGCACTGCTTGACTCGGAATTGGGATGGTAGGTAGTCTAAGAGGTTTTTCCAAG
>CAKZTD010000170.1 GCA_937921595.1 uncultured Saprospiraceae bacterium | reverse complement strand
TAGAGCTTGTGGAGGAGTACCTTTTTGCATGAGGAGGTTTGGTTTTTTGAAATAGAAATATAAGGA
Source organism: uncultured Saprospiraceae bacterium (assembly GCA_937921595.1). Lineage (GTDB taxonomy): Bacteria > Bacteroidota > Bacteroidia > Chitinophagales > Saprospiraceae > JAHDHW01. The sequence goes on along the minus strand of CAKZTD010000170.1, from coordinate 4,706 downwards.
AAAATCTTAATAGAAAGGAATAGATACCCAATAGACGACCTGATAAGCGTCAGACAAATTCTATGCTAATCGGTATTTTGCTGACTCTTGCTTTTGGTGTATTAAGGATTTTCTTCAAATATGGTTTTGTAGAAGCGATGGAAATTAGGTTGCTATCCGTTTTTATTGGGAGGGTTGGTGGAGGTATTATTGGATGGGATTGTGGCTTATTTTGTTGAGTGATTGTTGTCTTTGAGGAAAGTGAATTAACCACAGAGTGGGCAGAGATGGACAGAGGGGAAACGCAGGTTTAGAAGGATTAACCACAGAATGCGCGGAGATCCACAGAGGGGAACAGAGCACCGAAAATTAGAACCTAGAATTAACTAAAACTAGAACATCATTATCGCGTAGCGATCTATCCCTATTTTTGGCGTAGGAAAAAATAATACCACCCCCACTGAATTCCACCACGCAAAACCATAAAGATCAAAAACGCTCCCCACAATCCTTGATTCCCATAAATCGGAAACAACCAATAATGAAAACCCAGATAACCAATAAAAGCTAGAAGCATAGTATTACGCATTGCTGATGAAGCAGTCAAGCCAATGAAAATTCCATCCCAGATATAACTCGGTGTAGCTAAGATAGGAAAGAGAACCATCCAGAATAAATATGGGGCTGCCGCTTCCACCAAATGTGGATCATCCGTTTCAGAAAACAAAGCGACCAATTGATTTCCAAAAACCAAATACAAGAAACTAAACAATAGTGCCAACGCCATTCCCCAAACTAAAGAATAACGGATCGAAAGATTCAGGTTCTTACCATCTTGTGCTCCTTTATATTTTCCAACTAAACTTTCCGATGCAAAAGCAAAACCATCAACACCGTAAGACATCCAGTTTAAAAATTGTAATAAGATCACATTAATGGCGAGAATCGTTTCGCCACCAGAAGACGATTGACTGTAGAAAAAACCGAAGGCAAAAGTCAAGCAAAGTGTTCTGATAAATATATCTCTGTTGATTAACAAAAAGGATTTTAGTTTATTGATTTGAGTCAGCGCTTTGATGCTCATTTCCCGGACGAGGTATTTATATTTTACATAAAACAAAATAAAACCAAGGATCAATCCGGAGTATTGAGCAATCACCGTTGCCCATGCAATGCCATCGACTTCCATCTCGAAATAATAAATAAAGACGAGGTTGCCAATGATGTTTACCGCATTTATAAAAATGGTCAAGATCAGCGGATAGATTGCATTTTGCATTCCAAAAAACCAACCCATCAAAGCATATAAAGCCAGTGTCGCTGGAGCGGCCCAAATTCGAACATTAAAATAAGTGTTCACCAAAGGTTCCTGGCTCGCAGATACATTTAGCAATTGATTACCCAAATGGAGTAGGGGAGTATGAATCAGTAAAACCAAGATGGCAATCAATATAGAAATAAGAAAAGCTCGACCGAATGTCGCCATTTGTTCTTGAGGGTTTTGTTCGCCATAAGCTTGGGCTGTAATCCCTGTCGTCCCCATCCGAAGGAATCCGAAATTCCAATAAATAAAATTAAAAATCATCGCTCCCAACCCAACTGCTCCTAAGTGCAAAGGAGAAATTTTTCCCATCAAGATTGTATCAACAGTACTCAGTAAAGGCACTGAGATATTGCTCAGTATATTAGGAATGGCTAGTCGGAGAATTTCTTTGTTCATTATTTTTAAAAGTAATAATTTAAGACTGAAACGTGTTTTAAAAACTGCAAAGAAGCGAAGGAAGGTTGAGTATTCTCAAAAAATCAACAACAAAAACCTTAAAGCCACTCCTTTTTTAAGGAATTAAGCTAAATTTGAGACCGAAAACAGAGAAAATTAAATTCTGAGAACTCCAAAACCACTTACTTACGAATAATAGTTCTTTGCCTACAGATAATATTTTTAAACTGTAGATTTAAGGAATGAATATTATATTTAGGTTTAATTTTACAAGAACCCAGATTGATGAAAGAAAAGTTAAAAAAAGTACAAGCCTGGTTTACTAAGGTAGGAAGAGAAGTATACTATTTTGTCAGTGGTGGCATCTTTCTCCGTAATTTTGGAGGAATGGTCGCGACGGTTGCTTTGGTCCTGACTTTATGCCTATGGTGGATCAATTGCTATACTAAACATGGTGAATCATTGCACATCCATGATTTCGTTGGAATGGATTTGGATGATGCGATCGATAAAGCAAGTAATAGTAGTTTCGAAATTATTATTAATGATTCGATATTCATTCCTGGGAGGCAAGCCAATATTATCCTTACTCAAAATCCAAAACCAGAATCTCAGGTTAAGAAAAACCGAAAGATTTATGTTTCGGTGACTAAGAAGATTGCTGAGTTAGTGGCCTTGCCTACTTTGAAAGGTGGGAATGATGATTATGATAATTTTAAAAAGAAATGCGAAAGAAAATATGTGCAAACGGAAATTTCTAAAGAAGTATTTTCCAATAAGCTAGAGCCATATACGATCCTGGAAGTTCTTTATAATGATGAAGAAATAACGGATAAACTAAACGATGGATATTCAGTTCCGAAAGGAAGTACCATCCAATGTGTCATTACTAAAAGAGGTGGTGGAACGGTTCCTGTTCCTGAATTGATCTGTAAAAGATACGAAGAGGCGAACTTCCTAATTAGCAACTTTAATATTAATAAAGGTTCTATCATCAAGGATAATACGGTGACCAATGAAGCAAATGCTTATGTTTGGAAGCAGGTTCCAAGGTATAGTCCTTCTAGCAAAATGCGGGTAGGTGAACAAGTGGATATTTACCTGACTCAGTATAAGCCAAAAAATTGTGGAGGCGCAGGAATCAATATTGAATCTCCTGCTCCGGTTGAAGGTCAGACCAAGCCTGAAGGAGATGATGAAGAGGAAGATTTTGGCGGAGAGCGATAAATATATTTTGATTTGAGAACAAGGATTAACGATTTTAGATTTCTGATTTTGTTAAACGCGAAGCCACATCTAAAATTGCTATTCGTTAATCCTTGTTCTCAAATCAGATTCTTTTAAAAAAACTACCTCTTATGCGTCACTATACTATTAGACAAATATTGATTTTAGAGCAAGACTGTATGACTGAATAGATTTGTTTTATTATGACCTAGCTCTAAAATCCTTAATCCTTTTGTCACCTATTTATTCAATACTTCCTTAGCTTCGCCCAGAGGCAACAATTCTTTCCTTTCTACGTTTTTCAAATTGACATCAGCTATGAAAATTGTATATTTGCCAACCGGAACGTAATATTTCCTTTCAATATATTGATTTTCAGTAGTTTATTAATTTATTTTTATAAGAATAGGATACCCTTTTTGCTACTGCTAACATCCTTTTCGCAATATTTTAACACCAAGAGTATGCGGTCTATTTATACCCTATTAATTTTAGTATTTACCATCTCAATTTTACAGGCTCAAGTCAGAATGGAAGAATATCCATTACAATCGAATGTTGTGCTTCAACAAGCAGAAGCTTTGCGACTAAAAGCACAAGAGGAAAAATTGGTTCGGTATTTTGGCGAAGAAAGCGGAGAGGCTAGAACAGGTGGTGGGGATTGTGAGGATGATGGAATTTATGAAGATGGAGAAACAGTTTACGTTTTGAGTGGAGAAAATGTTGATATCTGTTTGGATACGACTGGTTTTGAAACTTTTGATCTGCTGACCTTTGGATTTATTCATGGATCGATTAGTACCATTGAAAATTGTGTAACCTATTCTGCAGATGACGGGATTGACTTAGGCCTTGGAGATACGATTCGTGTAGAACTTTGCTTGCCTGATTCTGTTGGCGGGGATTGTGTGACTAGAGAATTTCCAATCGTTGTTAAAAGAGAGAATGCAACATTTACAGAAGCGCTTACCGTTTTAAATATTGAATCAGAAGTCATCCTTTGCGTAAGTCCTGGGAATTTTATTTTACCAGAAGGGATTAGAACCAGTTCGATTTTAGATTGTCATGATGAAGATTTAGCAAATGCTTTTAACGGATTAAAAAAAGACAGTTGTGTTTTATTGAAGAGTAATCGCTTAGGTGGTTTGGATACCCTTTGTCTTGAAATTTCTAATGATTATTGTATCGCTGATACTTATGAATTTCCTTTTCAAGTCATTGCTGATACCTTAGAATTACCATTCCTTGATGACTTCTCTTATGAAGGTCCTTATCCTGGAAACCTTTGGGTAGATCGAGAAGCTTTCGTAAATAACACTTGGGCTTATCAACCTCCTTCTGTTGGATTTGCAACCATGGATGGTCTTGATCCTGGAGGGAGACCTTACGGTGGAGGCTATGGTCGATCCGATCATTTGACTTCTAATTACATCGATCTTAGCCCTTACGATGCAAACAGTAATGTATATTTGACTTGTGCAGTACAGCCTAAAGGATATGGTTTTACACCTGGCCCAACTGATTCTTTGGTAATTGAGTTTAAAAAATCTGATGGAGATTGGGTGGGAATAAATACCTTTCAAGGTTTTGGTGTAAGTGATATTCCTGTGGATTCTTTTCTAATGTTTGACCAATCTTTTTCTTTTAAAATTATAGGAAGTGTTTACCTCTACGATGGGTTTCAATTTCGCTTTGTCAATTATGCAACCCGAGCAGGAATCCGAGATGTTTGGCATGTTGACTATGTAAAATTGACCGCTAATCAAATTCCAAATGGAAG
>CAKZTD010000169.1 GCA_937921595.1 uncultured Saprospiraceae bacterium | reverse complement strand
CAATAATCTCCACGAACCCAAAGCGCATTTATCGGTGCGGTCCAGTCTGTTAAACTTCCATCTAATATAATTCTCGGATTATTTTTTCCATCAGTCCCAAATCCAGGTTGTGTTGTTCCATCCAAAATCGTAGCCGGATCTACAAGCGCAGGTAAAGCTTCATTAGAGCTTCCTCCAACAAAAATAGTATGAATAGAATTTCCAGGAATTTCAAAACGAATCGTATTTGCTCCCAGCGTAGAATTCGCACAAAGGATAGCAGCCCTAAGTGAACCGGGTCCTTCATCTTGAGTATTTGTTACTAGGATATTTCCATTTTGATCGGTACATCCTGAAGTTCCAACAACAACTTCGCAGCTTGTAAATTCTGAAGTATTCCCTAGTACATCTCTAGCTGTTGCAGTAATGACATAACCACCAAAAATCGGAATACCACTTTGACTGGTCGGATCAAAAGACCATTGACCATTCACCACAACCGTCGAACCAATCCAAAGACCTCCTTGGCAAACACTTCCTGGGCAAAGGGAATTATTGGAAATAAATATTTCGATTACTTCTCCATCATCTCCTGTTCCTGTGATTTGATTATTAGTAACCACATCAAGGCTCGGTGGCAATTGATTATTATTTGCACTACCAACTAATTTGATTCCGATCGTATCATTACAAAAAATCGAATTTTGTTGAATTTGAATACCCGATGAATTTTCGTTCACTAAAATTCCACCAGCATTATGAGAAATCGTATTTGCATCTTCTATGTTTGGACCACCTACTAAATTATTAACTGCATTGTCTCTAAAAAGAATTCCACAGTATTCATTATTTTCAATAACATTTCCTACAATCGTATTTTGACTACTCCCTTCTCGGACTACAATTCCACAACCTTCCCATGGTCCTGTTCCTGGAACATTCGGAAAATAATCTTGCGGATATCCATTATCATGAATGTAATTATCTTTGACTATCGTAAAATCAGCTATTCGCAAATCGATTCCATCATCGGGAAAATTTCGAATTTCCAATCCATAAACTTCACAAAAATTATCTCGAATCCAAATCGCATTGATCGGATTCCCCCAAGTTGTATTTCCTCCATCCAATACAATCAATGGTTCGTCAATATATCCAGTTTGCGTTCTTCCATCAATAACAGTAGCAGGTTCGGTCAAAGCCGGTAAAGGTAATCCACTACTAGAGCCAATATAGATAATTTGTGCTCCTTGTCCCGGGATCGAAAAACGGATAAGATTTGCACCAGGTGTGGTATTCGCACAAGTAATTGCTTCGCGAAGTGATCCTACTCCTTCATCATTTGTATTACTAACTAAGATAATTCCATTAGCATCGGCACATGTTTGAGCAATGGTAAAATGTGCAGATAGACTGATGCAAAATATTGTAAATACTTTGATTAGGTTTAAATGTGCTTTGGACATAGTTCTTGGTTATTAGAAAATTTAAAATCTGGCATTAAACAATTGAAATACGGTTTCTTAATTGGTCATTACCAATTAAAAAATAGATTTGTTTAAATGATCTCAAATAAAAATTAACAGGAATTGTTCTCCTAGGAAAAATAGGGTCTAATGTAGATTATTCAGGTAGGACGGTTTTTGGTTCATCCTATGACGAAAATACGAAATATATCTTAAGCTCTTATTCTATTAACAGTTTTTTAATAAATCCACTTGCAAAAATTGCGGAAAAGATGATTTCACCAAGCGCAAGTTAAAAAGCCGATATAATTGGTCAAGCAAAGGACCTCTTTTAATACCTTTTTACTAAGTTTTTGAACAAAAAAATCAAAATTTGAAAGTGAGTGTTGTGATTTTGGCTTCCGACTATATTATTATGTAGGCTATAATAGTTATATAACCACATCACTACATTACAATATTCTTATTTTGTTCTTGAGTTTTCAATGGTTTTTTTGTCGTTACTTTAGTCTATTTACCTTTTATTTATAGTAGTTTTCTTTATTTCACATAAAAAAAAGACAAATAATATAAAAAACAAGGCATTATATGCTTATTCAGGCGACTTTTTAAGAAAATGGACTATCATTACTCTTAAAAACAATGTATCTTTACGCCACCGATTATCCATCCTGATTGCAAATAATAAATAAAAAAAGTAACCTCCAATAGGTTATAACTATTTGTAATTCCCGAAACCGTTTATCCCCCTACTAAATCGAGGAAATTACGCACATGCAAACCAACAACTTTGGTTATGTATTTGCATTCTTTTGTTTATTGGCTTCAGTAGAATAGCTGTTGCTAATGAAGGTATTTTCAATTTTAATCAACAAAAACTGAACATTGAGTAATTAAAAATAAAACTACTCAAGGATAAACGTTATAAATGAAATCCCTTACGACATATATCACACTCTCTGTTTTTTTTATAACACTATGTTTTAACCTCAAGTGGAATATCCCCGCTAAGGCTAATTCTGCTATTGGCAACAATAATCTTAGTGTTCTTACCTGTCCTAATCCAACTCAAACCGCTGATTCTCTTGCACTCATTGCGATCTATAATTCAACAATGGGAGCAAACTGGACAAACACCTGGAATACCGCTCTACCTGTATGTACTCCATGGGATGGTGTGGAACTGGATAACGAAGGTTACGTTATTCGGCTTACATTAAATAATAATAACCTCGTCGGTACTCTTCCTTCTGAGATTGGTGACCTTTCCAGAATAGAAGAATTTCAATTAGACAATAATAATCTTAGTGGATCTATTCCTACAGAAATTGGGAATCTTACCAATATTGAGATTTGCTTTTTAGACAATAATAATTTTAGCGGTACTATTCCTGAAGAATTCGGAAATCTTACGGTAATGCATACGCTCTATCTGGACAACAATAATTTAGAAGGTGCAGTCCCTATTACGTTTTTAAATTTAATGAACTTATTCAAGTTTGATATTTTCAATAATAACATTGATAGTGTTCCAAATTTGAGTAGTACGAATTTACAACCTAACAAATTTCGGGTTTACAATAACAATCTGACTTTTGATGATATTGTCCTAAATGATCTAACTGCTCTAGGTACTAATTATACCCCACAAGATTCTGTAAATCAAGCAAGCACTTTAAATCTACAAACTGGAGATAATTATACTTTAGATTTAGGTTTTGATAATGATATTCCTGACAACATATATCAATGGTATAAAGATGGAATCATTTTCGGTGGGCCGACCAATAGTAATAAATTAAATTTCAATCCAGTTACTTTTGCAACTGCTGGAGAATACCGTTGTAGCGTTACCAACCCCAATGCTTCTTTATTGACTTTGCATACTCGACCAGTCAACATCAATGTAAGTTGTGGCGTGAGTACCTTAAGTGTTGGCGATACTTTATGCCATGGAGGAAGTGTTGAAATCAATTCGGTTCTTTTCAATGCCAGTAATTCAACTGGCTTTTTTAGTTTCAATAACATGGATCAATATGGTTGTGATTCATTAATCATTATAGACTTAAAATTCAGACCTGAAAATAGATATGAATTAGAGGAGACCATTTGCATTGACGATAGTATCATCGTCAACAATGTAGTTTATAATCAAGCAAATCCAACGGGAACAGAAACGTTCTTCGGAGCAGATCAATATGGTTGTGATTCCATCGTGGAAGTTAATCTTACGTTTTATGTTGCTGCCGCTGCTGGAAACCTTAGCCCAATCATTTGCCCTGGAGATAGCATCCAACTTTTTGGAACTTATTATAGTCAAACACAACCAACAGGAAGTGTCATTCTCGACAATGCAACTGCAACAAGTTGTGACTCTACGATTTTCATAGAAGTACAATTTCACCCACAAGCAATTGGAACTTATAATCCTACAATTTGTGAAGGTGGAAGTGTAAATATCGGTGGTCAATCTTTTGATGAAACTACTCCATCAGGACAAGTTAATCTTGGACCAATTTCTCAATATGGTTGTGATTCTTTTTTAAATATAAACTTGAGCTTTTACGGTCCTTCGGAAGGAACTTACGAAGACGTTCTTTGCTTTGGAGATAGCGTCATCATCAATGGCGTCGTATACAATCAAGCCAATCCTTCCGGTACAGAATTGTACCCAAATGGTAGTTCAAATAATTGCGACTCTATCGTGTTTGTGAATTTATCATTCGATAGTAGTATCAATGAATTTTTAAATAATACGCTTTGTCGAAACGATTCTATTATTGTCAATAATGTAATCTATAATTTTGGTAACCCATCAGGAAATGAAATGATCTCTGGTGGGAGTTCAAATGGCTGTGATTCTACTGTTATTGTCAACTTAAGTTTTTACCCTGAATCTGAAGAGACTATTGATCCAACACTTTGCCCTGAAGATGAAATCATGGTTAATGGAACTACTTATAATACTGCAAATCCAATTGGAACAGAAATAATTGCAGGAAGTAGTCAGAACGGTTGCGATTCAATTGTAAATGTTAGTTTAAGATTTTATCTTCCAGCGATTGGAACTTATGAACAGGTATTATGTTCAGGTGATTCGGTCATCATCAATGGCGTTGTTTACAACGAAACTAATCCATCAGGTACAGAAATACTTTCTGGAGTAAGTAGTCATGGATGCGATTCGACCATCAATATTGATATGACTTTCTTTAATGAAATAACCGTTCTTTTTAATCCAGTACTTTGTGCAGACTCAAACTTTGTCATCAACAATACGACTTACAATTTCGCTAATCCAAGCGGAACGGAAATCATTCAAAATGGAATAGGATGTGATTCAACCATCAATATTGATATCACTTTCCTGCCAAATGATCCTAATTTTATTACAGAAACACTTTGCGCTGAACAAGGAATATTCATTAACGGAACAGCTTATAACGAGTTGAATCCAAATGGAACAGAAATCTTAGAAGGACAAGCCGCCAATGGTTGTGATTCTATAGTCATCATTGATTTGGCTTTTATCCAAATCTCTGAAGGTTTATTAGACCCAACGCTTTGTCCGGGTGACAGTGTAGTCATCAATGGGGTTGTCTACAATGAGACAAATCCAACAGGGATTCAATTTTTTGAAAACCAAGCAGCAAGTGGTTGTGATTCTTCAGTAGTCATCGATCTTTCTTATTTCGTAGACATTCCTGGTAATTATTCTTCTACACTTTGTCCGGGAGACAGTGTCATCATCAATGGAGTGACCTTTAATGAAGCCAATCCAAATGGAACAGAATTATTACAAAATGCAAGTTTCAATGGTTGTGATTCTACAGTCATCATAGATTTAAATTTCTATCCTATTGCACAAGCATTTTTTGACAATATACTATGTGAACAAGATGAGTTGATCATCAATAATCAGCCTTATAATATTTCAAATCCAAGTGGAACAGAAATCATTCCTAATGGATCTGCTAATGGTTGCGATTCAATTATTATTATTGATTTGACATTTAACAATTTAGTACAAGTTGATATTGACCCGACGCTTTGTCCAGGAGATAGTGTTATCGTCAACAACATCATTTATAATGAAGTCAATCCAAATGGAATGGAATTATTTCCTGGAGGATCTGCGAATGGATGTGATTCTATTGTCAACATAAATTTGAGTTTTAATACCATATCAGTAGAAACTATTGATCAGTCTTTTTGTATCGGAGATTCCATGATTATTAATGGAACCGTCTATAGTTTTTTAAATCCAACTGGGCAAGAGCTAATCGAAAATGGTGCTCAAAATGGATGCGATTCGATCGTAGATATTAACCTAAGTTTTCATCCCCCAGCTATTGGAGATTTAAACCCGATGGTTTGTGATGGCGAATCTTTTGAATACAATGGAACAACTTTCGATGCTCAGAATCCAACAGGTTCAATCACACTTGAAGGTGCAAGTAGTAATGGTTGTGATTCAATCATCCAAATACAATTAAATTTTTATGATCCAATAGAGAGCTCTTTTAATACAACAATTTGTGATGGTGATTCCTTATTTTTTAATGGAACTATTTTCCATCAAAATAATTCTTCTGGATTAGTTGTTTTAGAAAACGCTAGTATCGATGGTTGCGATTCGACTATTAATGTTCATGTCAATTTTTATGATCCGGTCGAAAGTATTTTTAGTACGACAATCTGTGATGGTGATTCTATGGATTTTCACGGTGTGACTTATCATCAAAGTAATTCAGGTGGAATGGTGGTATTAGAAAATGCCAGCAGCAATGGTTGTGATTCGACGATTCAGTTTAATCTTAACTTTCATGATCCTGTTAGTTCTAATCTTCCGATTTCTATTTGTGAAGGTTCTTCTTTTGAAATTGGAGGACAGACTTTTTCTGATGCTGGAAATTATGAAATCCTTTTAGAGAATTCATCTACTCTAGGCTGTGATAGTACAGTTCTTTTAAACTTGACTGTTCTCGATGCCGAAGCTTTAGGCATAGCCGATGCCGGAGATGACATTAGTCAATGCGAAAACTTCTTAACCTTAAATGCTAACCTACCAAATACCAGTACTGGTCTTTGGTCCAGCATTGAAGATACCTTTATTGAAAACCCTCAAAATGCGTCAATCGATTTAGATAATCTTGAGCCGGGATATCACCATTTGATTTGGACCTTATCCACTTCAAATTGTATAAATTATGATTCAGATACACTTGAAATTTATATCCAAGCTGCTCCTGATGCAGTCAATGATGTATTTACTTTAGACATTCAAACGTCAACAAAAGAATTAGATTTTTTACAAAATGATAATCTCGATGCCAATCAAGGTTGGATGTTTTCTTTATTGGAAATGCCAACCGTTGGGTCATTCACTGAATTAGAAGAAGGCATTTATCAGTTTGATCGAACGGGGCCAATTGGTAATGATCTTTCTTTTGAATATCAAATTTGTGATGAAGATTGTCCTGAACTTTGTGATACCGCAAATGTCCAATTAATTCTTACGCAACAAAGTATTGAAGATCTTGATATTCCAAATGCCATTACTCCAAATGGCGATGGGATCAATGAAATGTTTATGTTTCCTCACCTTGAATATGAAGCGGATAAATACCCAGACAAGGAGTTGATTATTTTTAATCGCTGGGGGGATATTATTTACGAAGCTCAACCTTATTTGAATGACTGGAATGGTGTAGACCAAAGCGGAAATCCACTTCCTCAAGGAACCTATTATTTTGTACTGAGATTGGATATTGCTGATGGGATTATTTTGAAAGGTGATGTTTCTATTTTAAAATAAAAAACAAAAGGTCAAAAACTTCAACAGTTTTTGACCTTTTGACTACTTAACTCTTGACCTCTTCTCCTATCCCCTATCGCTGTAATTGAATTCGTTGCACATTCACTTCTTCTCCTTTTTGAATCATTTTCAGAACATAGATTCCACTTACTAATCGACTAGATAAATTGATCATCTGATTAAAATTCCCAGCCTCAAGCTGTACCTCTTGTACCAACTGTCCCAAGGTATTAAACACTTGAACCTGTGTTTGATTTTCTTCAAACATTTTGCTTTCGAGTTGAACACTTCCATTGCTAGGATTTGGAAAAGCAACTACTTCATGGAGTTCTTCATTGATAGAAACGCTTGTTTCCTTTTCTGCAAAAAACATTGGGTCTTCACTATCAAAAGATATAATTCCTCCTTCTATCTCTAAAGAAAAATTTCTACTAAGCCCATCTTCATCATTAACACTAATATAAATTGTTGAAATCCCAATTGCATCACCATTTGGAGTAAATTCATTAGTTGATGGATCGTAGATACCTGCGCTAATTCCATTTTGTGAAATTTTCCAATCGCCAAGTGTTAGGCCTTCAAAAGAAACAACATCAAGAACATTTGGAAAAGGAACGCCTTTGAACATTGGTCCTGCAACCGGTGCTATAATTAGTCTATCGTTAATTACCGGAGATTGTTGTAACATTCCATAATTATCATCAATCGCTCCTCTGTTTTCCAATGTTCCTGAAATAAGATGAGTACCATCATAATGAGAAACTAAAAATCCGTCATTAATTAGACTCCCATTAGGTGCAACATCAATAATCTTATTAGTCTCTAAGATTCCACTATTATTTATTACTCCTGCATTATTTACATCTCTGGCACCCGATCCTAAAACGTAAATATCACTGAAGTTTTCAATAACCCCTCCACTCATATTACGTAAACCTCCATTACTGTTAGAGTAAAACAAACCAATATGTCTATAATTATAAATAGTTCCATAATTATTTACTCCTTCAAGAGTATGATTAGTTTTCATACTTCCTGAATTAGAAATGGTTTTTCCAGGTCTATTGTAATAGCCAATTCCACAATAATCCGCATCCAGATATGCTCCTTCATAATTGCTAATTGATCCCGCATTATTAAAACCTATGGTTGTATTTTCAACTTCAATTGAACCATAGTTTTTAAGGCTATTTGAAACATCAAAAGCACTATAATTACTTGAAGAAATATAAATCTCCCCTGTACTGTAGTTTCTAAAATCATCAGCAGTAGATAGCGTATAACTGGAAGGTAATCCACAATCAATTATATCTATCAAGCCAGAATTATAAAAGCGATCATGGTTAGAAATAGCTCCTTTAACTGTCTGATAAATCCAAAGACCTCCTTTTACTCTAAAGTAGGAAAAGGAACTATTATGAATCCCAATGTCATCGATATACTTAATGTTAACCTGACTATTGGGATAGGTAAAAATGTATAGATCATTATTTATTGCTTTTGCACTTACATTGGGATTTGTCTGAGTAATATCATTAATAAATAAGTTTCCATAAATAAATACTCGACCTTTATTATGAAGTCCATCATTATCTACTGCTCCTGATATTTCAAGGGTACCGCCTTCGTAAATATATAACCTTGCGGAAACGGATTGGACGTATACACTTCTTGCATGTTCATTATCTCCATTATATATCTTTACTCGTCCAGATGAAATAATGACATCATCACCTATTCCGGGAACAATGCCTGTGTCCCATTGGCTTGCGTCATCCCAAGCTGCATTTCCACCTAACCAAGTAATCGTGGTTGCATGAATTGAAGCAATAGAAAATGTAAGAAGGAATAAAGAAGTAAGAATTGAAAGTTTGATACTGTTTCTCATGAATTTTGGTTTTTTGTGAAATTTTTCTTTAAAATCATGATGCAAAAATATGCGGTATCAAGCTTATATAAATCACCCGCATAGGTGAAATTAAAGAAGCCCTTCTATCTTTATAGAAGGGCTTACATTCCTGAATAATCTATGAGAATCTCTAAACTTTTACAAATCTGGGGGACTTTCTTCAAGTCCGGTTTTCCATCTTCACTTTTTCAATCTTTACCAATTTTTAATTTAAAAAAGTAACAGTGGGGGTACAGGACAAGCCTGTACCAAGCATATTCAACCCGGTCTTTTCTATGCAGGATTCCTTTAAGGAATTCAGAACAGCAGCATCAGAAAAATAACTTGCTGTCATGGGATTGAGTTGTTTGAAAGAGTAGTACCCGTTGTTTAATACACTTTCCACCGTTACATTAGAAGGGACTAAATCAGAGAAATATTCTTGAACCTTACAGCTGTTCATGATGCTGAAAGAAAGTTCTTTGTACTGAAAATTTTCTTTGCTGTTTAGTATTCTGTTCATGGGATAATAAATTGGTCTTTATATTTGTTTTAATTCTTTTTTTAAAGCAAACGTATAGCAATGCATACAATTGATTTTACTCAATTACCTAACAGACCGAATTGCGGTGCTTGCAAAAAAAATTAATAACTAAAAATGTTCATGTAAGTGTTACAATAGTGCGTAAAGGCAGTACGAAAATGTTACTGAATTTACCTTAACCAATAAATATAAAATGGAATTTCACTGCGGACACGCAGACGATACTGGAGGGTTAAAGTATTCATGGGATATAAAATTTTCGGTTACTGGGAAATAATGTTCACAGCCCAAAGATACAGTCAAATTCAAATTTTGGAATACCCTAAATCTGGTATTTTTTATATTTAAATAATTAACAACTGTTAAGGCGCTCACCTAAACTTCTGTTAATCAATTCATTATCAATAAAAACCCTTCCGCATTTGATCGAAAAAAAATTACCGTAAAACCGTCACTTCTCCTTTTATTATTTCTCCTTGCGCCAAATTCAATCTCAGAACATAATAATAAGTTCCTTGCGGTAAAGTTTTTCCAGCTTCATTGGTTCCTCCCCAATCATTCAAATATGGCTTCGATTGGTAAACGACATTTCCCCATCGGTTAAAAATAATCATTTCATTTTCTGGAAACTCCTCTGGGTTATCTTCTAAGATTGGTATTACGAAAGTATCATTTATTCCATCACCATTTGCTGTGATTCCATTTGGAATAACGACGGTTGTATCGATGCGTTGCTCATCTTGGATATTTAAAATCACACTAGCTGTATCACAGTATTCTGGGCAAAAAGTATTGCATAAACTGTACTCAAATTCTATCACTCCAAAGTAAGATGCTGGATAAGTTAGACTATAACTTCCATCAGGAATTTCAGTCAAAGTACCTGTTTCTAAATCACCAATAATCTGTAAATCAAAATCACTTACGGTCAGGATTCCATCATTCTCCGTAGGTGTCAAAACGAAAGGATTTTCACCAAAGGCAACAGCATAAACATCATCATTTGCAAGCGGAACATCTTCTACTGACAAGGTGATTGTATCAGAACTATAAGCTGGACAATCTGCTGTAGATAGTGTCCAAACTAATTCATTGATACCTCCATCTAATTCATTAACCATTGATGTATTTAAGTTTAAATTTTCAAAAACAGCATTCCCTGTACTTGCCCAAACGCCCGTATTATTAACAGGCAAATTAGCTATTAGTTGAAATGAATCTTCACATAAATTTTCATCAAATCCAGCCATTGCTCCAACCAAATCTTCATCTAAAAGAATCATCGTAAAATCACTAGCAGTACAACCGTTTTCTGTATTACTCACTTGAAAAGTATAAGTTCCAGATTGATTAATCTGTGTATTTGTCACATCATTTGCACCCAATAAATTTCCATCATTGGTCGTCCATAAATATGTAATATTACCCCCCGAAGAAGAAGCACTTCCATCAAGATTTAGAACATCATCAATACAAGATAACACTTGATCCATTCCGGCATCTGCCATTGGAGCAATTGTATCAATCGTAACTACAACTTCGTCGTTTGCAGTACATCCATTCGTCTGATCCGTAACTATTATTTCATAAATTCCACCTCCGCTTACTATTGGTTCAAAAGTATTTTCTCCACTAAGAATATTACCATCCACTGTTGTCCAATTGGCAGAAAATTCAGGATCAGAACTAGAACCAGTTCCATCCAAAGTCACCATAAGATTATTACAATCAATGTTTGCTGACATTCCTGCCATAGCCATCGGCATTTCCATATCCTCTAACACCGTCACTGTTGAACTTGAAGAACAACCATTATCGTTATTGGTGATGATCAATTCGTAATCGCCAGGAGCATCAACCAAAGGCATTAAAGTATTTCCATTTAAAATAATATTGCCATTCACCGTCACCCAAATTAGATCGAAAGAACCTCCCATGGAAGAGCCACTTGCATCCAAAGTAACGTTATTATTTATACAAGTAATATCATTCGCTTCAGCAATCATCACATTAGGAACATCTAGTAAATCTCCTATTTCAAAAGTATCTAAGTAAAAAATCGGAGGATCAGATCCATCCGTTACAGTGAGATAATAAGTTCCTGTTCCAAGGTTAAAAATATCTTCTGTATCTGCTGTATAAGCTCCTGGTCCAATCCAATCATAACTGTAAGGATCGACACCTCCAGTCATTTCGATTTCTATACTTCCATCTGATGGATTCAAACAATCTGGCTGATTCAAATCTGTGCTTGTTGCTAATAAAGGTTCAACGATAGTAATCGTTCCTCCAGAAAATTCAATGCCAACATCTTCTCCCCCACTTGGTACGGTAGTCACCTCTATTTGCAAAGGGAAACTGGTAAAAACAATAGTAGTAGATGATCCGATTGGACCAACAGCAGTAAAGCATAATTCAAACATGGTAGAATTATCCACTAGATCATTTCCGCCACCTAATGGGTCAAACCAATTAACCAGTAATTGGCCCATTGAAGCATTTGCTGCATTATAAAATAAATTTTCTGGAAGTGGCAAACCGATATTTGTCAATGAATCAAAACTGATGACAGCTGGATCCCATTCTAAAGTATACTGAGAACTAATGATTTGTTCAAAATTACTAACGTCGAATTGAACGCAAAAATTTTCGGATGGAATTGCAGTATAGTCTTCAATAACAACGTCTAATGCTTGACCAAAGGTAAGGAATGCACAAAAGAAGCCAACAAGGGTCAGCTTGAGTTTTTTTAACAAGGGGGTATTATGTAGAGTCATGGTTATAGAATATACATTCGAGAAGAATTCTTTTTCATTTAAATGTTGCCTCCAAATGAAAAAGTGTTTTAGTAATCTTGATTCGTCTTACAAAGTATTTTTATCCGTCACTTAGTATTCAAAAGTATAGGCTAAATTAATTTCGTGGGTACTTCCTGCTTCTGGACCGAAAGAACTGAAAGAGTAATCAAATCCATATCCGATTTTAAAATTAGAATCATCAGAAATAAAATCACGAACGAGGTAGCCCATTTCTAAATGTACATTTCCAGCTGTAGATAATCCTGTCCCCAACCAAAAATTACTTTGCAGTTGGTATCTAATATTAAAATCAACATTTACTGGCGCATTAGGTGCATACTTTACCCAGATAGAAGGTTCTAAAAAACTTTCATTATCGAAGTAAGCGTACATTCCTGCTTGTGCATAAAAATGCTGAACTCTTTCTATAGAAAATTCTCCCGTGTCATCTTTAAATTGCAAATTCAAACCAAAGACTTGAGGAATCGACACTCCTGCGTAGACATGATTCCCATCCAAAAATCCACCACCATCTAATTGTCTATAGAAGTAAGCACCAAGACCAAAGTCTGGAAATATTTTCGCTTGATTATCTGCCGTTAAGATATCATTTAATTCTCTTAAACGGATCTCGTTCACATCTACCCGATATTGAACCGCACCAAAACTTAATCCAAAGGAAAGACCTCCATAATATGGATCGTCTGTAATGATTCCTGCGACTCGTCCATATGCTCCGGTAAAACCAGTTGGTCCTGTTTGGTCATTCACCAAATAACCACCAGCGATCCAACTAAAAGCACCTTGCTCAGCATACATATACTGACCATGTAAAGTTTGAGTGGTGGGTGCCGCCGCAATCCCAGCCCATTGTTTTCGATAGGAACCTCCAAAACCAACATTATGCTCATATAGAAAATAATCTGCATTGACTGCTGCTGGATTAATAATACCTGCTTGCTCTCGGTATTGCGTAAAGAGAGGAATCTGCTGAGCACTTACCCATTCAGAAACTAGAAATAAACTAAAAAATAGGAGAATCTTTTTCATCAATATATATTCAATAAATAAGTATAAATAGTTTGACGGAATTATCAATAATTTATCTTTTTAAGAAAAAAAGTAGCTTATCAATATTCTTGTTCCATCATTTGATCAATACAAAAACAAATCCTCAATTTACCATTCTCTGGTTTTGAGTATTTTATTTTATGTAATTAGACTAATAAATAAGGTATAAAACGGGTAAAAGATAAAACGGTAACCGCTACAATAATTAACCTATTGTAATGGGGAAACTGGTTCCTTGTTTTTTTTGTGCAATCAGGAGGATGGATAATTAGATTAATATCCTTTAACATGTCCCGTAACTAGGACGCTACAAAGATATAAAATCTTTCAGATAAGTGTTGAAAAAATATTTATTCAAAAAAAATCTCCCCCTACGCAAGTAAGGAGAGATGGTTTACAAAAACTGTTTTAAGATATTTTCTGTTTACAGATTCTGTATAGAATACTCTTTCTGAATAAACATCAGAGTATCCCGATCGGGGGGGTGAATTCATTTAGTGCTAAATGAACAATGTTCCCTAACGGGCAGAAACTTATAGTCATATCTTTCCCAATGAGAAAGATCTAAACAGATCGATAGATGGTGTTAAAACTCCGGTTGATGAGATTGCAAATTAAAGCAACATTAAAATTCGTAAGGGAAGTAAAAATGATTGTAAGTTGGTTTCCACTACGTCTTTGCAATCCGAGGGTGATGTTGCATAAATCTTTTGTGATTGTGTAGTGTTATTGGAACATATCAAAGGTACGATAATATTCCACTTCTCTTATACCCCTAAAAGGGTAATTATTGTATTATATTGAAAAATCATATTAAAAAAAAGATCATTTCACTAGGCAGGAAATTAAAAATATTCAATTGCCAAAGTCATCATTTTCATATTCCAACAACAATTGATTTGTTACACTATTCACCCCCAATCACTTATGTCCTTGCTTTCGCAACACTATTTGTAAGCCTTCGTTTTCTATGGGTGACTTATAAGAAGAAGTATTCGTCTATTACTCAGAAGATGACTAAATATCAAAATCTATAAGATAGAATGGAGATTTAAATGTTAAAAGATAGAGAATAGCCCTCCAAATCAGCTTTTTTAGTAAAAAATAACGTTTTGATAATTTTATTATCATTCATATTCCACAATAAAAGCGTACTTTTGCAGCTTCAAATTTAAAAATCATAATATAGAATGCAAGAATTAAGAAATATTGCCATCATAGCTCACGTAGATCACGGTAAAACTACCTTGGTTGATAAGATACTTTATCACTGTAGCTTGTTCCGTGAAAATGAAGGTAAAAAAGAATTGATCCTTGATAATAATGATCAGGAACGAGAGCGAGGAATTACCATCCTTTCTAAAAATGTTTCTGTTGATTATAAAGGTATAAAGATCAACGTCATCGATACTCCTGGTCACGCCGATTTTGGTGGAGAGGTAGAACGAGTATTGAATATGTCGGACGGTGTTTTATTGATCGTCGATGCTTTTGAAGGCCCAATGCCTCAGACTCGATATGTATTGAGTAAAGCAATTGCTTTAGGTTTGAAACCTATCGTTGTTGTAAATAAGGTAGATAAAGAAAACTGCCGTCCAGAAGAAGTTCAGGAAAACGTTTTTGATTTGATGTTTAACCTAGATGCTACTGAAGATCAATTGGATTTTGTAACGGTTTACGGGTCGTCAAAAAACAATTGGATGGGACCAGACTGGGAGACTCCTACAGAAGATGTTTCTTACCTTTTGGATCAAATCATCGAGCACATTCCTGCTCCTAAAAAAATCGAAGGTACTCCTCAGATGCAAATTACTTCTATTGATTACTCTAATTACATTGGTCGAATTGCGATCGGTAGAGTAACTAGAGGAAGCATCAAACCAGGAAGAGCTTCTTTGGTAAAAAGAGATGGCACTGTTGTAAAAACAACAATCAAAGAATTATATACTTTCTCTGGTTTAGGGAAAGAAAAAGCGGATGAAGTACACTGTGGAGATATCTGTGCATTAAGTGGAATTGATGATTTTGATATTGGGGATACTGTTGCAGATTTAGAAAATCCAGAAGGCCTTCCTCCTATCGATATTGATGAGCCTACAATGAGTATGCTTTTCACGGTTAACAATTCTCCGTTTTTCGGAAAAGAAGGAGAGTTTGTAACCAGTCGACACCTTAGAGATCGATTGTATAAAGAATTAGAAAAGAATCTTGCCCTTCGAGTAGAAGAGACTAGTTCTGCAGATGCATTTATTGTATTTGGTAGAGGAGTCATGCACCTTTCTGTTTTGATTGAAACCATGAGAAGAGAAGGTTATGAGCTTCAGGTTGGAAAACCTAGAGTAATCATCAAAGAAATTGATGGTGTAAAATCTGAGCCTATTGAGTTGTTATCTATTGACCTTCCGGAACATGTATCTGGAAAAGTTATTGAGATCATCAATCAGAGAAAAGGAGAAATGTTAATCATGGAGCCTAAAGGTGATTTGATGCACCTTGAGTTTGAAATTCCATCTAGAGGTATTATCGGTATGAGAAATACGATGCTTACTTTGACTGCTGGAGAAGCGACCATGTCTCACCGTTTTACAAAATATGCTCCATGGAAAGGAGTCATTCCTTCAAGAAATAAAGGGGTATTAATCGTTCATGAAAATGGAACGACGATTCCTTTCGCTATGAATAAATTACAAGACCGAGGTAAGTTTTACGTATCTCCTGGTGTTGATGTTTATGAAGGTCAAATTATCGGCGAGAATAGCCGTGACAATGACTTGATGGTGAATGTTATCAAAACTAAGAAATTAACCAACATGCGTTCATCAGGTAATGATGATAAAGTGAAATTAGCTCCACCGATTGTATTTTCTCTAGAGCAATCCATGGAGTATATCGATGATGATGAATATGTTGAAATCACTCCGAAGAGCATTCGTCTACGTAAGATCTTTTTAAAAGAACATGAACGTAAACGTGCTAACAATGCTAAATTGAGTGTTTAATACTCCTTGAGTATTTTATAAAATATTAAAACCGCAATTGTCAATGACAGTTGCGGTTTTCTTTTTGCCCAAAGTCCACTAAAAAAAACACCACTCCCCGGAGAGGGAGTGGCTATAGTCAAATACCTTTTCTAACGCTGAATGAGAGCGGACTTGAAAAGCCATTTAGAAAGGTGATAAGACCATTCTCCTAAAGGCTACTAAACGTTTTTTTAATAAAAAACGTTTTTAAAATTTAGGCTTGAATATTTTTTTGAATAATACTTAATAGAGAATCAAATTTAACGAAAATTTATTTCAAAACAATGCATTTAGCTTCAAAATACTAAGCCTATAATACTGTTAATATCTAATTCCATTTATTTTCTTAAACTATATATGTTAAGTACTTGATTTCAATTGGTTTGCAAAAGTAGCGCAATTAAATACTCTCCCTGTAATAACGAAACTAATGGACAATAACAATATAGATTCACCTCAATATCATATAATTTCAATAGAACTCAAACATTCTTCAATTTCTTTTATAATCTTTTTTAATAAAAAAGGCAGCTCCCAAAGGGAACTGCCTGAAAATTTAGTGTCTCATAATATGTGTTATCTTTGAATCTGTACATAGCCAGAGGCCGTACTTCCTGTTCCATCTTCGAAGTAATAAAAATAGGTTCCGTCGGGTAAATCTTCTCCTTCCCAGGTACCATCCCAATTGTTTTGATAGCCTTTTGTATGAAAAACCCTACCACCATATCGGTTAAAAACTGAAAGGGAATTATTCGGATTATTGCTTGCACCATTAATTACAAAATATTCGTTTTGACCATCTCCATTTGGAGAGAAGCCATTGTGCACAAAAATTTCTTTGCAGTTAACCGCTATTTTCACTGTTGCTTCATCGCATGCTTCATCGTTGCAAATTACATAGGTCAAACTATCTGGAGCACTCGTCGTACAATATGCCGGATCAGGTGTATATTCTATAAAAGTATTCTCAATAATAATTGCGGTTCCGTAAGTTGGTGCAACTAAAATTCCAAAGGAGTTCATGACTCCATTAATTTCATCATTTTCTAATACCGAAATACTCACTTTTCCTTCTTGTTCCAATTGAACGTCATCGTCATTAGCTATAGGAGCCAAATCTGGTTCGATAATTAATGGCTCCACTTCTATATTAATAAAAGTAGTATCGCAATAACCGTAATTATCACAAACCTCAATACATGCTTGCTCTGTTCCTCCTTCCACTCCTTCTATTTGAATACAATAACTTTCGTTAAGAATTTCTACGATAGCCAGCTCTCCTGAATTATCTTCACAAACATTGTTTATAGAAACTACATAACCTAATAGTGAAGTCGTATCCAAACATATGGTATCCAAACCTCCTACAGTTAATAAAGTATTCAATGTTTCTGATTCCAGACAGACTACCATAGCTTTAATTGAATCCATGCATCCTAAAGAATCATGTGTGAAAATTATTTCGTGGAAACCTGTTTCTAAATTTAAAGTTGTTCCTCCTTGACAATTTTCGAATGTTCCGAAAAACGGAGCGCCATTATTTTCAATGGTGTAATCAGAAATTTCATCAAAAGGGATTTCAACACAAAGTGCTCCACTTAGATTACAATCACTGATTTGAATATGAACCAATTCTTCATTTATAAAATCATTACAAATAATCTGCGGAATACAATCAATCATTATCGTTGCAGATTCCAAACAACCTGTGATATTATGTTCGAATAAAAACTGGTAAGTCCCTGTATCCAATTCTATCATTGAATTCATATCCGTACAGCTCAAAAAGCCATCGGTATAAATACCGCCATTTAGTATAACGTTGTAATCATTGATTTCATCAAAAGGAATCGGCAAACAAACAGTAGTACTTGAATCACAATCTACTGCGGTCAAACTAATCAGTGTATCCGATAAATATTCTGGGCATGGTGCACAGCTCAAGGTTAAACCAAAAGTGTCTGTACATTCATTATTAATATTATAAAAAACAATTTCGTGAAATCCGGTATCTAAAATAATTTCCATACTGGTCGCCGAAGCGATTTGTTCAACTGGAGCCGTTCCTGGAGTGTTCGATATAATTTGAACTACTTCCAGGTCGCTGTAAGTTTTCGCTGGATTGCCCCCCGTAATGGTTTGCAATGGATCGCTAATTTGCCAATTGCCTCCTAGGTCCCAAAGGTTCATCGAGTCAAGCAAATCACCTACATTATTAAACCCTCCAAGATATGTCGTTCCATCTACTGTCCAACTTTGTAAAAGGTATGGACCAAATACTCCCCCTCCCGGAAGCCCTGCATATTGATATTGATAAAAACTATCTATGCCACATGGATTCGTTATCCCATTATAAGAAAATCCATTGTTTAAAATATTGTACGAAGACACATCATCGTTCGAGATATCAAAGCAAATCGCTTCATTATCATTACAGTTATCTAATTCGAAATTAGAACTTCCGCTATACAATTCCTCACAAGGAATACAATCAACGATCACCTCCAATGTATCAAAACAATTATCAACAGATTCCCAAAAAATCAGTTCGTGATATCCAGTATCCAGAGAAAGCTGTGTCCCATTTGGATTTAAAGTTGTATTCAAACTCATCACCGCATCAATACTTGTTGGCACTTGAGTAATTTCAATATTGCCATATGCAACAGAAGTATTTCCTCCTCGAATGGAAGCTGTTAAAATATCATGATTCCAGTTTCCTCCAGCATCCCAATTATTCATGGAGTCCGTCAAAGCAGCCATATCGGCAACCTGTCCTTGGTAAATCATTCCATCTAAAGTCCAAGTATCGACCATATAAGGGCCAGCAGTTCCAGCTCCAGGAATAGACGAATAAGTATAAGCAAAGGAAGTATCAAAATCACATGGGCTCACCAAGCCTGTATAGACTTCACCGTTATCAGTGATCGCATAACCTAGCATATCTCCGATTGCTTCATCAATACATATGGACAACATATTATCACAATTTTCTATCGTCATTTCGATAAAAGTTGTATCGATAAAGTCGGTGCAAGTAACATCCAAAAGTATTGAAGATTGTATTGAGTCGTAAAAAGGAATATTTATGTTCTTTCGATTAGTCTGAGCTGGATCAAAATGAAAATCCCCCGTATTAAACCTTCTTTCCCTTGAATCATCAACGATAATTTCTTCTTCTTCTTGAACGGGTTGATATCTAGAGGCTACTTTTTCATTTAAAAAAGTAATAGATATATAATAATTCCCTTTTGGTAAATCTTTAAAATAAAATCTTCCTTCGTCAACGACCTCAAATCTTCGAAGTAAACTATCACGTTCCACTTCATACAATTCTACAGCAACATCTTTTAAAATTTGCTCTCCAAAATCATATTGCTCATTCGTATCAAAATCAAGCCATAAGAAAAAACTGATCGTACCTTTTACAGGATCACTATCCACTAATTTATCCGTGTTTGCAAACCCAATTGTTGAAATACATAGCAGAATCATCATCCAGACAAATTGTCTTTGATGACCTAAACAGATAACGAATAGGTTCTGCAATGCAGGTTTAATCATTTCAGATTTTTATTAAAAATTAATATGGAAATAAGAAGACGACTGTCTAAAAAGAAGAGTAAACAATATTCTTTGAGACGATTTAATTTTACGCAAGAAAGTTCGTATTGTTTAGCTTTTCGATAAATAGTTAAAAACAAATTCTATACCAAATATATTATTTTATATAATATGTATAAAAGAAGGTGTCTTCCTTCTTTTCAAACATCATTGGAAGTCTATTTTCAGGATTAAAAAATACGAGTTAAATTTTGAAGGTCTTTCAAAAACAAAAAATGAAGTCTAAGAAATTAGACAATTTGTTCATTACTTAATACATTAAAAATAATGAAACCATACTGTGATCGCTTCGACATTTTACCGAGTTATAAAATAATAGAGAAATTTTGTTTCCATTACATCACGATCGGAGTAAAATATCTAATATAAATTAAGTCCAGTGATTCTTAAAAGCGGGCATAAAAAAAAGGATGAATTGGGTTAAATTCATCCTTTAAGAAAGTTTAGCTTTTGAATGGTGCTTTGGGGAAATGAAAGCCTTTTAAAAAAAGTGCTTATTAATTTGCATCATTCTTTTGTGTTAAAAGTAGTGTGAATTTGTTTGAATAGAGACCTAGGGTCAACATCCAGTTTGAGTAAAATAAACTGTGCGCGAGCATTTACAGCTCACTTTTGCTAGTGTGTTTTTCTTTGATTTTTTTTCGCAGCGGATAATCCTTGGCGTAACGCATCACCAAAACAACAAGGATTGTGTCTAAGATATTTTAATCTTAGGCTAACGAGAGGTCGCTCAAAAATGAGCTGTTTTGCGGAGATAATTTTTATTGCGGAAACAGGATATTTTATAAAAAATGAGAGTTAATTAGTATCCTGTATTTGATTGTAAATATAGCAAGTATCTTTCCAAGATGCCAACTTCTAGATATATTTTGACGTCATTTCGTGACATAGTAATATAATATTTTATTTTAATATAAAAGATCTAAAATTTGAAGACCATGGCACTTAGATGAGCTTAAAGATGATTATTTTTAATACGTGTTTATTTCATTTCATTACCCTTAAAATAGAGTACCAGCAAAAGACAAAATCCATATTATTCGTGACATGATTTTGGGGCAACTTTTACCACATATTATTAGAAATACTTACATTTAATTTCAAAAGAACTTCATTCCATAAAATTTTTTAATCCTAAATTCTATCAGAAGAATTCACAAATGAAAACAGTACAAAACATAACAATATACAGTTGTGTAAAATAAGATGATGAGCTAATTATAATTCATTGATAGGTTCCGAAATAATTCAATTATAAACTACCGTAAAAAGAAAAAAGAGCCTTATAAATAAAGCTCTTTTGTTTCGAATAATTCGAATAAATTTCAAAACGTATAAAAAGTTACCAGTTGCTCTTGTTGTTGGTTTTCCTAAGTTGTGATGCGTTATTTCTAATTCAATAAAGAACTAAAAAAATGAGAGCCTTGATTTGCAACTGGTTTTTAAATAACCATACTGTGTATTTACAAAGGAGTACACCTTTGCTTTTTCTTTTTAGTTTGGGAAAATTTGCGTAACGAAAGTTACGTCTAGCTTTAAAAATACCTTATACATCAACAAGGGGAAACCTGTTAATATATTTGTTTAGCTTTGAAGAGAATGGGGAATCTGTCTATAAAAAAGACAAATTCTAAAAGTTAGTTTTAATGTGTTATGATTATAGATATGCAATCACCATGCCAGACACATTGTTTTTAATTTAATATCTATACTTGTATTGATTCCATTTGTTTCAAAAATACTCTTTCTTTTTCTAAGCTTGATTCTTTTCTCAATATTACCTCATTTTTAATACTCTAAAGTCTTCTTTAGAAAAGATTCATTCTTCAGACCTTTTACCTCCACTGTCAATTCAGGATTTTTCTTTGTCCAATCAATATGCAATAAAGCAAAGTTTCTATCATAAACAATCTCCCCTACTCTATGCTGATTGAGTTCGGGTCGTCTAACTCCCCATACATGAGTAAGTCCACTCGAGGTAATTTCATAAACTGGATAATCTAAACCTTTAATTTGTATTTTTGAAAGTTCTGCGATGTGACGATCACCACTCATCAGGACCGGATTCTTAGGTTTTGTTTTGGCCAATAAATCAAAAAATCGTTTCCGTTCTATTGGAAAGTTAGCCCATTTTTCCCAGCCATGATCTTCTGGAATAAATTGAATTCCCGAACCAATCAAATGAACTTGAGCAGTGCTTTCCATCAATTCTTTTTCCAACCATTGCCATTGCTCTTCACCAAGGACATTACCTGTGCCTTCTTCACTTGCTTGATAACGACGACCTTCTCTATCGTCTTTCGTCAAAGCATCTCTATAATATCGTGCATCTAACAAAATGACTTTTACTTGTTTTCCCTCAGGCCCATAAACAAAAGATTGATAAGCCGCATCTCTCTTTTTTCGAACATCCGCATTTTTAGGAACATCCAAAAAGTCTAACATCAGTTTTTTACTTTCGATCTTTTTAGCATATTCGATTCCAGCATCATTGATCCCATAATCATGATCATCCCAAATACCAATAATCGGACAGGTTTTTATAAGAGATTGATATCCTTGATTTGATTTTTGCTGATTGTATTTGTCAGCCATGACTTTCATATCTTCAGTGTCAGCATAAATGTTATCGCCTAACCAGACCCAAAGTTCAGGTTGATTCGCAACGATGTATTGCCAAATTTCCTGAGATCTTGCTTGATCATTACAAGAACCTAGAGCGATGGTGCTCATTTCTTTTTTGTTATCAAAAGAAAGAGGCTTTACCGTAGTTTCTTTAGCTATTTTATTATTACAAGCTAGAATTGGAAGGAGAAAAAGGAAAAGTAATTTTTTCATGTTGTTGGTGATTTTAAAACCTAGGTGTTTAATTATACCAACAAATATAGTAGATCGAATCTGATTTTCAATCTTGAGGGAATGATTAGTTTGTTTTACCTTAGCGTTTCTCATTTTCTCTGTGGCAAGTATACAAACCGCAGAGAAAATGAGAACACGCAGAGATTACAAAATTTAATAAATTAAATTTTATACAACAAATTCTGTCTTTGAAAAATCGATAGAGATAAGCTTAATTTAAAGAAAAGTGTGAATCGTTTTTAGGTTGGATCATTTTAGTGTAGCGGTCATTATTTGGATAATAGATTCCTGCTACCATGCGGATTTCATCCAAAAGCTCTATAAGATCTAAACTAAAATGATGGCTCAATAATTCACTACCTAGCTTCTTTGCACGCAAGCATCGATGTACTTCTTCTGCCTCGTATCGATAACCATTGCTATCAAAATCGAAAAAGTAATCTTTAGGTTCTTTACCATCAACCATTACGGTGAGACTAGTTGGTTCATGCCAACGGGTATTGATTCTGATGGTGCCTTTAGTTCCGTAGATATAAGCTTCAGTAGATGTTTTAGTGACAATAGAAGAGTGGAGAATCGCCATTTTATTATCAGGATATTTCAAAAGCATTCCACAACTTTCATCCACATTAGTTTTTCCAATGCTAGCAACCGCCTTTATATCCGTCGGTTTTCCTAATAAAAGCAGAGACAAAAATACTGGATAAATTCCAACATCCAGTAAAGAACCTCCTCCTAGATTTTGATTAAACAATCGAGTCTCTGGATCAACTGTTCCTTTAAATCCAAAATCTGCTTTTATCGAAGTAAGCTCACCAATGGTTCCTTTTTCAATAATAGACAGTGTCTTTTTCATGGTAGGCAAAAAACGAGTCCATAGCGCTTCCATCAAAAAGGTATTATTATTTTTGGATGCCGCAACCATACGTCGAACCTCCGAAGCATTCATAGCAAACGGCTTTTCGCATAACACCGGAATCTTTGCATTGAGACACATGATTGCATTCGAGCTATGAAAAATATGAGGAGTGGCGATGTAGACAACGTCCAACTTGGGACAATGAAGCATCTCATGATAAGAACCATAACAATGTTCTACATTGTATTGCTCTCCAAAAGCTTTCGCTTTATTTAATGATCTTGAAGCAACAGCATGTAATTTTGCGCTTTTCATGCCTTGAAGGTCTTGTGCAAATTTATTTGCAATCTTTCCAAGACCGATTATTCCCCAATTGAAAATTTTTGCCATATTATTCTTATTCATTGATGAATTCGCCTCTAAGTTAGTAAAAAAAGTGTTTTCCTGATTTTTATTAGCTGCCTTAAAATTTTTTATGTGACATCCTTATGCTGATACGGAAATTTTTAAAAATGTATGCGTTTTGAGTAAGGAATTTGAATATTCATTAAAGCTTCTTTACTTTAAAAATATTTTGTCTATTTTGGAAACCTATGGAAGCCATTGATTCGATTCAAATTAATTTTAATCCTGACCAACTATTCTTATTGAATATCTGTCTTGCTTTCCTGATGTTTGGTGTGGCTCTCGATATTAAAATCTCTGATTTTCGGTATATTTTAAAAAAGCCAAAACTGGCAATCATTGGCCTCACTTCTCAGTTAATACTTCTTCCAATATTGACGATCATTTTAGCTAGACTTTTTAATCCACCACCCAGTGTTGCATTAGGTATGGTATTGATAGCGGCTTGTCCAGGAGGAAATGTTTCCAACTTTATGGTACACTTATCAAAAGCCAATGCCGCATTATCCGTGATGCTTACTTCTATTACTACGATTTCAGCAGTGATTCTAACTCCTATTGCTTTTGGTTTTTGGTCGAGTTTTATTCCCGGGACGGAATCCCTTCGGGAAGCTATTTCGGTCAATCCCTTTGACATGATTAAGACGATTATTCTATTGATTTTCATTCCTTTGATTTTTGGAATGTATATCAATCATCGTTTTGAAAATTTTGCGAATAAAATTAGAAATGGAATTAAAATTTTCAGCATCCTTATTTTTATGAGTTTTGTGGTATTTGCGATGATTGGAAATTATGAAAACATCATTGACCATGTCGGTAAAGTTTTTTGGATTGTTCTAGTTCATAATAGTCTTGGTTTTTTGATGGGCTATTATTGGGCAAGAAGCTTTAAGGTAGAGCAAAGAGATGCGAGGGCTATTTCAATCGAAACAGGAATTCAAAATTCTGGCTTGGGTTTGATTTTGATATTTAATTTCTTTGGAGGTATTGGAGGTATGGCGATGATCACGGCTTGGTGGGGGATCTGGCATTTGGTTTCAGGATTCTTTTTAGCGATGTGGTGGTCGAGAAGGCAAAGCAAAGAGGAGGTAGGTTTAGCTGGCGAATAAATAAACACATTTAAACTCCTATATTTTTTTGAATATCAGTTTAAAAATGAATGAATGAATGAATGAATATCCTTCCAAATGTAAAAAACAAGTTCTGGATTTAACTTAGTATTTGTAAAATATAAAAAGAGGATAAGCTAGTCGGTGAATAAACTCTTGGGTTATTTTATGACTGTAATACTTCCTGAGTAGGAAAGAACTTCGCCGTCTAAAAATTCTACCTCGATGAGATAAATGTATACTCCGGA
This sequence comes from uncultured Saprospiraceae bacterium, assembly GCA_937921595.1. Lineage (GTDB taxonomy): Bacteria > Bacteroidota > Bacteroidia > Chitinophagales > Saprospiraceae > JAHDHW01. Next base: position 33 of record CAKZTD010000169.1, on the reverse strand, counting down.
TTCCACTTCTTTTCCTTTAAAGGTTCCATCCCA
>CAKZTD010000168.1 GCA_937921595.1 uncultured Saprospiraceae bacterium | reverse complement strand
TTGTCATCATGGTAATGATTGTTCTCAATGCTGGTGGTGTTTTTTCGTTTGAATTCCTGAAGCATCTCTTCACATCCAAACTTAAACATTGAGATCCGTGTTTCAATACTTTTATCTTCATCAAAAAGGTTTCGGAAAATCCGTCGAGCAAAAATAGGATCTTGATCAATCAACAAAGACATCATTTCCTTTGGCCGCCAAACCTCTCTTTTCCACATTCGCTGAGTCGTCGTATTTTGAAGACTATCTTTATACATCTTTCCAAAATCCACCGTATCAATATCCCAATGCTCCTGAAAATGACTCAATGCTTCCCACTTATGGACCTCATTTAAATGCCTGTCTTTTTTTAAAAAAGCTTTAAACTCCTGAATCTTCGCTTGTAATTTTTTAACTTCCATGGAGAATAGTTGATTAGTTAATTGGTTATTAGTAGTTTAGCGTATGCTGGTTTTTTATAATGTATCATTAAAAGCATAAATTTACTAATTAACCAGATAACTATTACTCCAAATAACCAAACCTTACATGAATAAAATAAAAGTAAACCTCGGTCGAGGCTTCGCTGTCCTCAAAAAAAGTAATCAATTAATTGGCGTTCGCATTAAGCCCGGTGCGAAAACACTACCAAAAGAACTAAACGAAAAGAAAGTAGTTTATACTCATCTCGCAGGATTTAAGATTTTCAAAGTTGGACGTAGTTTTAAAAAAGTAGAAGCAGTGCTTTCTAAAGTCCGGAAACATCCAAACGTTCTACTCGGAACCCATGTCTATTTTAAAGAATCCAGCGACAAACCGATTGTTCCAAATGGAATCATCATGGTGACCTTTAATAGCGATTCTAAAAAAGCACATCGTTCGAAGGCGATAAAAGATTTAAAACTCAAAAAAGAACGTACACTTTCCGATACAAAAATAGTAGTACAGGTTACCAAGGATTCTGGAAACCCCTTAAAGGTTTGCCAAAAACTAATAGACTCTGGAGTTGTCTCTGAAGCCATTCCAGATTTTGATGTGCCGATTACCAACTATGCTTTTTCAATGCCGAAAAATGATTTATTTCCATTGCAATGGCATCTTGAAAATAATGGTGGTGCTCCAGGAGAACCAAAAGGTAAAATCATTAAAGGTGCCGATCTTAAAGTTTTGAAGGCTTGGAAACGTCTTGGAAATAAAGGTTCTAAAAAAGTGAAAATTGCAATTTTCGATATTGGTTTTGATCGAGGCCATCCAGCTTTATCCACCAAGATTGTTGCGGATCATGTGATCTGGCAAGATGGAACTTCTCATCACGGAACTTCTTGTGCAGGACTTGCAGTTGCTGCAGAAACCGGAGAAGGAATTATTGGAGTTGCGCCAAATGCAGAACTGGTGATTGTCGAAGGACCAACTTTTTCTTGGTTCGAATTAGAAGTCGCTTTTAAATTTTGCATGGACAATGATGTAGATATAATTTCCTGTAGTTGGGGACAACAAGATTTTCCTTCTGGACATGACCCGATGCACGATCATGTTTTTAAAGAGATCACCACCAAAGGGCGGAATGGAAAAGGATGCGTCGTACTTTTTGCAGCAGGTAATGAAGATTCTGAACATGTCAATGTCATGGCTAGAATGCCGAATACCATTTGCGTAGCCGGATCGACCAGTGGCGATGGACATTGGATTTACTCGAATAGGGGAGAGGAGATTAGCGTCACGGCACCCGGAGGTAACTGGCCTTTGATTACAGCTAAAGCAGCTTGGGCAGATGACTATTGGGCGGATGGAAAAAATAGAGGAACACCAGGTTTTTATAAACACTTTGAAGGCACCTCTGCTTCAACACCTTTAGTCGCTGGAGTATGCGGATTGATACTTTCTGCAAATCCAGATTTGACGGCGGCAGAAGTAAAAGATGTCTTAGAAAGAACTTCCGATAGAATCGGAACCAAAGGAGAATATGAAGGTGGACGCTCAATTCGTTTTGGTCATGGTCGAGTGAATGCTGATGCTGCGGTAGCAGAAGCATTGCGATTAAAAGATCCTTCTTCTGTTTTACCGGATATTAATAACGGTGCAGGAAATGGCTTGTATCATTTTGAAGTGGACCCGGTTCCTTCGAGTGGCTGTGGCGTTCAGACCGGAGCGCTTCGAGAGTATGGGAATGTTTTGAAAATGGTCGATAAATTACAACGACTTTTTGGTAGGGTAGTGAATATCCACATCAGTGAATTAAATGGACAGCCTAATTATAAAATCATTCTTGGACCATTTGGAACGAGAGCAGAGGCTACTAAATTTCAGAAGCGAGTAACCGCCGCAGGAATAGATAGCTTCTTGAAGAGCTTGAAAGGTTTGAAATAAGTGGAAGAAACTACTAGTCGATAATTTTATCTCAGCGTTTCTCATTTGCTATAAGCTAAGAAAAAAACGGCATTCGGCATTAGGTTTTCGGGCGCTCCTAATGTGTAATACCTAATCCCGCCGACTCTTGTTGAAATTAAACTCTTAAGTCTTATTTCAATTTTTAATTCGCATTATGTATATACGCTAGCTCAATGGATAAGCGAATTTCATCAAACTATTTAAAATAAAAAATGTCCCTAATCATTACGATGACTAAGGACATTTTTTTATGAAAAATTATCGTTTATCTCGCGACAACAAACTTCTCAGTTCGTACACCACGATCAGTTTGAATCGTCAAGAAATAATTTCCAACCGGATAATCATTTACATTCAAATTCAAAGTCTCATCTAAGATATTATTATACGCTTTTGAATACATCGTACGACCACTGACATCCGTCACGATCATAAAGACATCTTCTGCTCTTTCGTTAAGCGTAAATCTTACATTGACTTGCTCATTGGTCAGCGTCGGGAAAACTTCGACCAAACCTTCTGGCAAAACTTCCACAGATACTGGAGGTTCGAAACCGGCCATATGCATTCTAATCAATGAGTGACGTCCACCATATGGATAAGTATCACTACCACCAGTTCCACTAGCTCCACCATTCCAAAATTCGAATCCTGATGTAGCTGTCGTTTCACCTATTCGATAAACCGTTGATCGCGAAGGATATACTTCTCCACCTGCCATAGTATAAGCTGGGATTTGGTCAGAAAATGCAAATCCTCCAGAAACAATCATTAAACAATATAAACCATTAGGTTCAAGAATGACATCTGAATCAAAGGCGACAAACATCGGTTCGTTTGGAACTTCTGATCCATTTAGTGTATAAACACCAGAACCTAAAATTGCTGTTTCTTCTAATGTTGCATCTGGTAAACTGTCCATGTCAACATCTGCATTGTATAAGGTGGCCGTAAACTCAAAGCCTTGGCCGACATCAAGTGCTCCAGGATTAGCAACTGCAAAAGATGCGTGAGTAGCAGAGCTTATCGTAGGCCCTGTTCTAAAATACGATCCCATATCGTGAATTCCTCCATTTGATACAAGTTCATAAACATCTGCATTCTGTTGGTACCCATTTTCATCAATAGGATTTCCATTGTCTAGTCCAAAAGTATGTTCGGTAATTTCAAAGTTTTTTACTACTGTTGAATTATCGAGCGCCACATCTGCTCCGTCTTCAGACAGCGCAGAAAAGGTCATGGTGTAAGTTCCTATTTCCGAAGGAGTATACTCATCGTCAAATTCGATCAATGGGTCATGAACGGTTCCTGTTAGCCAATCTTTTCCAGGTAGTAATGTATCTTCCATTTGCATAAAAGAGGTAGTCGTTCCACTAGGATCTAAAATATCTACATTAAATGCTACATTGAAAAGGGTATCTGAATTTCTGGTATAAGCAGCAACTTTGATGTCTAAAGGTTTGGCCTGATCAAGAGGTGTGTAATAAGCATCTGGGCCACAACCATCATACAAAATTTTGGTTTCGAAAGTTGCCATCACTGGACCTGCATCCAATAATTGCTCCAGCTCAAATCTATCTTCGTAAGAGATAAATATTGCAGGGATCGTCAAAGAGTCACTAGCTGGTGCAGTAGCAGCCATGATGATAACTCCTGCATTGTGTGTCCCTACAGTTATTCCTAGAGGAGCTCGATTAGCAATAATAACAGCGATTGCTCCAGCTTTTTCCGCATTCCATATTTTGTCACTAAAGCTACAAGCTCCACGACCAATTAATGCGATTTTTCCTTCTAGTTCACTTGAGTTAATAATAGAATCGCAGCAATAAGATCCAACTTCTGACCAAACATCTTCGTCAGAAGGCTCTGTAACTCCGTCCGTAGCCCAGACAATTTCTCCAGAAAAATTTTCTGTAATTTGAGGACCATTATCATTTTGAGCTTTTATAGCATCAATCTCAAAGTCGATCTGATTGGCTGAGGTAATCTGTAGGTTAATAATATCCTGAGCAAAAAGCGAAGAAAAATTAATCGTTACGAGTAAAATAAGGGTAGAAAATAGGGTTTTGTAAATGTGTGATTTCATAAGCATTGTTTTTGAATTGAGTTAATGTTTTAATTAAAATAGCAATTTCCCGACTGAAATTAAGATTTTTTTTTTAAAATTCATTAAAACTTCATGATAACAATGTGCTTTAATTTTAAACCGCTTGGATCTCCCCATCTTTAAGAGCGATTCGAATGAACCGCATTAATAAGATCGCTTTTTCCTCATTTCTCAATTGCCCTTCACCGATTCCTCCATCTGAAAGATCGATAGGGAAGATGTATTTTTGACCATCAACAGTTACGGTGTAAAACATTTTTCCATTTTGATAATGAGAAAAGTAGGCTTTGTTGTCTTTTACTATTGATTTGAGTGTTGGGAACTGCATTAGTTTATTTTTTTTAAAATGATGAAAAGCCTGAAAAGCTTAAAGAAAGAAAAAAAGAAGCTTGAGACTACCGCTTCATCCCTAGATAAGCTTTCCACGAATTATGGTCATGAGCTGCTAAACCCTGACGTTCTCGTGTTATCCACACCTTCCAGTCGCCCGGTTAGTGTACTTACCTGATGCCGTAAATTTCCGACGAATCGGAATACGTTGTGATTGATCAGCACCTTAGACCTGGCTTGCATAGTGGCTCATTCGTCCACGCTTTGCAACGTCGGAGGGTTGGTTCCCTCGCCATTAATCAAGCGTTCCATAAGGCACTGCCTTACAGCCGGCTTGAAAAGAATGTGCACTGCCTACGATGATCTTGCGGATCAACATAGCCCATATTTTTCAATGGGTTTAGGCAACTACTACATCACAACGCCCGGAACTTTCGCTTTTATTAACCTGGAATGGTTAAAGGTAGGAATCGAACCTACTCCTTCAGATTTTTTGTCTGATGCTCAACCTATGAGCTACTTTAGCGGTTTGGCTTGGACATTCGAAAGAAGCGTTCCGGGTAGGCTCCGTGGATTTTGGCCCACAGAATACCAGGCTCCTCTCTGCAAGTCTCCTGACTCACCGTATTTTAGAATAACGATCTGTTACCAGACACTTATCCCTGATACTGAACCCAGCCTGCAGCAAACGGATAACCCACTGCAAACCGAAATTCTACAACTTTTTCTATTGATGTCTCCACCTCAACCTTGCTGTCCTTCGCAAAGTATGCTCATCCTCCAGTCTCGGCGGTCGCCCCTGACCGGATGGATAAAGCATGTATGTTGCTTGCTTACTCAAACACCGATGGAATTAGCATTCCATAATGTCTCCGAAATAGTTACTTCCATTTCAGATTTATACCCGTTGCCAGGTTTATTTTTGGGGCAAGCCCCGCTGACAGTAAGCTGCCAGTTACTCTACGAAACAGCAGAACGTTTTTCTGCTTGGTGTTTCATAGCTTTATATCTTTTTTTATTCAAGTTTTCAGAGTAACATGTTAATAAGTTAGCAATACGCAAAGTCATTATTCATGTGCTAACTTATTCATTTATTCATTTGTTATTCTGTTCCCTTGTTCTCTTAACTACTTGCCATAACCCAAGGAGTCGAACCTCGTCCTTTTCAACTAACAGCATTAAGATACCATTGTCGAAACGCTCTCACCCCCAGAGCTTAGTTAATTAGTAATTAGGTGATTAATATTTTTTTTAAAAGTGACCAAATGAATAAGTGAATAAACGAGCAATTCCCTGAGGCTTTGTTAACTTATTAATCTGTTATTCTGATTACTTGAATTTGGAATAAGCTCAAGGTGATTCTACAACCTTGAACTCCGTTGAGATAGGTTGTTAGAATCTGAGCGATTCCGAATTGCTGAATATTTCAGCGATGTTTTTATTTAAATCTTGTAGAATCATTTTATTTATTTTGTGACTTACACAGACATAAACTGTGATGAGTTTCTTTTAGTTCCCGAGGATACAATTTTTTTTAAAATAATTTTATTCACTCTATTAGGTTTTATTTTTTGCAGAAGGATACAATTTACAAAATCACCCATACGGGTGAATTATAGGGCTTTTATTCTCCCTAGTTTTGTACCATACAATTTTAGAAATCAATTAATTAAAATTTAAAAAACCAAAAAATGAAAACATTATTTTTATTCCTAGCTCTCCCGTTCGCATTTTTATTTGCTCCAGAAAACATTAATTACGATTCAAGTGAATCTACAATGGTTAAGAAAATAAAAGTTGAAGTAGAGATCGAATTTGGTCGAGCAAAGAAGAATTGTCGAGGTTTTGGTATTTGCGGAATTGATATCTCCGCTGGGAAAAAAGGCGTTATGAAGGGGTTTGCTAGTAGAGGCACACTTGTGGTTGAAAATAGTCAAGTAATTGGAATAATATTTCATCGGAAATCAATGAATAAAAAAACGGCGAAAAAGTTTTTTGATTCAAAAGCATTCGTAGCAGAAGAGAGTTTTTCTAAAAAGTTCTCATATAAAGGAGATAGTTTTATTATGAATCTCAAAGCTGGAGAATACGAATTGGAGAAAACTGAAACTGGGTTTAATATCGGTATGCCTCCATCATAAAAAGAAGAGTTGAGTTACAATATTGAAGTTAGAAAACAATTTGGTTTCGCATTTAGCTTAACCAAATTGTTTTTAATTTAAGACCCTAGTTTCACAAGTTTTTGTACTTGTTGGTTTCCATTTTTATCTAATATTTTTACAAAATAAATTCCTTTCGGGATTGTTGATAAATCAAGACTGAGGGTAGAAGTATTAAAAAAATCACTCCATAAAACGGTGCCATTCAAACTTATAAGTTCGGCTTTCCCTTTTTCAATGTTAGAAACTATGGAGATACTTTCGTAAGCAGGGTTTGGAATTATTTCGAAAGAACTAATGGATTTATTCTCAATCGTGATAACATTTGAATAATCAAAACGACCATCCAAGTCTACCTGACGTAAACGATAATAATTGATTCCATCCAGAGGATTTCTATCTTGAAAAGCATATCTGCTTGTATCCAAAGTATTCTTCCGACCTCTTACCGTCCCAATTTTTGTCCACTGACGACCATCACTTGATCTTTGGATTTCAAAAAAATCATTATCAATTTCTAAACCAGTTGTCCAATAAAGATTATGATTTCCTTCTTCATAATAACCCCAAAGTGGATCAAACCATTCTACTGCTAAAGGAGCATCTGCTGCTGCAAAATTTGAAATCAAACGAAAATAAAAAGCTTGATAATAAATCGCTGGTTCTGAAATCTCCCAAGAATCATCTGGTGATCCGGTATTGAAATCAAGGTAGCTTTTCTGATCTGGTTGATTGTAAGGAGGAGTCAAATTAGTATTGGCAGAATAGTTATGATTAGGGCCTCCAGAAACAAACCCAGGTGCAGGGCCATAAAGAGAAGTTTGTGCGTTATCCCAATCAGTACCGTCATTAAACCAGGTATGGTAAATCTCATCTACACATCGATCTCCACCAAAGTTATACATGTTCGAAAGGTAAACAATACCTTGAGGATTGACACCATGAAAATAATGAATTTGCTGTGAGGCTTTTAAATTATAATCTGCAGCAGAACCTGAATTAATATTGTATTTATTTAATAATAAATTTAAAACACCAAAGCCTGCTTTTGGAAGATTACTTCCCCAATGGTAAGCCCAGTCGGGAATAAACGAACGATAAAGATCTTCATCATTGAAACCAAAAAAGCCATTCCAATTATTGCTGGAAGCGGTCGTAATGGAATTAGTAATGGTAGTACTAGTCGTCGCATCAGCATTGGAGAAAGTGGTGTAATCTAACAAAGCTTCATTCAATGGCATTTTATAACCACTCCAAAAATCAGTATTGATTGGTTCTGCATCATCTAGATTAGTGATCACGTAGTCGTTATAATCTGCGTCACCAAAACGATCAAACAAATAAATTGCCGCAATCAAAGCATCCTCTTTTTGCTCTTCGATATTTCGATCTGCATCTCCAGCTTTGATTGTTCCATCATCACAATTGATTTCTAATTGATTGCTTTCTATCAATGGTCGTACATAATCCCAAGCTGCTATACTTTTCGTTTCGAGGTCCGTTACAAAATCAGTCATGCCTGGCAAACCATCGTAAACTCTAGAAGCATGAGCAAACATTCCTGCTACATCAATCGAAGCTGAAGTACAAGTTGGACCGTAATATCTTTGGTCGGTATTGGCACTTGGTGGAGCTGCAGCATTGTCACTATAGTTGATGCTACCCATCTTTATAATTGCCGTTCCATCATCGTTGGTCATTTTTAACAACCAATCTAACTCCCACTTTATTTCATCAAGAATATCTGGAATGCCATTTCCTGATTCGGGGATATTCCAGTCATCGGTGAAGAGATCAGGATTGTCTTCATAAGCAGAAAGCAACATATGAACTGTTGAATTTGCAAAGGTGACGTACTTATTATAATCTCCGGCATCAAACCATCCACCAGTTAAATCTTTTTCTAAAGAAGCATTAGATTGGTCATTGACATATCGACAATTTGCATCTTGCAAATTATTTTCAAAATTATTTGTATCGGTCCAATTTGGTTCAGCATAAGGTTCTACTTTATCCATGTTGCAACGATTATAATAGAACATCTTTAACGCAGACTTCATAATGTCGGAATAGACATTGTTGTTGATTTCAAAATCGCCGGATCGTTCGTCATTTGTTGGATCATAAACATAGAAAGTTCCCTCGTTGGTGTGAACTGAAAAATCAAACCACCAGCCTTTGTCACCGGATTGAGCATGTGTTGCTCCGCTATTCCATATCGTAGGAGCAGCTGAAAAAAATACGGCATCAGTGTTGGCGTCTCGCAATTCTAAAGTAGCAGAAGGAGTATAAGAATTTGCGGAATTGTATCCGATTTGAGGATCGCTGAGAACAGCTACTTTGGTAGCACTGGTTGTGTAACCGAATTGATCGATGTGGATGAAGGTACTTGGAGTTTGAGCATTTAATTGGATAGCTACAATACAAATACAAGCTAGAAGGCTGGCCTTTAGTTTCATGGTAAATAGACTTTTAGTGATGTAATTTGAAGATTTGCTAACTGTGAATTTAAAGATAATAAATTCTATGCGCTATAAAAATTTTGAAGGAAAATTGTTCTGGACTAGAGACAGGGATTAGTGAGGAGAGGAGACTAATTTTTTTTAACACAGCTACTCAGGAAAATAACTAAAGTATGTATTCGTGAGTAGCTGCGTTAAATAATCCTATATTGTTATGATCACTTTTCCTCTTACCTTTCGATCTAAAATTTCTTCCAATGCTTTTGCCGTATCAGCCAATGGATAAGTAGCATGTATATGCGGATTAATTTTTCCGCTGGCTTGCCATTGTATGAGCTGCATGGTGTTGGCAAGATTGTCTCCGGGATATTCCATAGCGAAACGTCCCCAGAAAACACCAACGATTTGACTGCCTTTTAGTAGCGGAAGATTGAGCGGGATTTTTGGAATATCTCCGGCTGCAAATCCGACAACAAGGTGACGACCATTCCATGCCGTAGAACGAAAAGCTTTTTCAGAAAAGTCCCCTCCGACAGGATCGTAAACGACATCGACGCCTTTGCCTCCAGTAATTTCTTTGAGTCGAGCTCTTAGATCTTCGGTTTTATAATTGATGGTTTCGGAAGCACCATATTCTTTGCAAAGCGCAAGCTTGTCATCCGTAGATGCGGCAGCGATAACTTTTGCGCCCATGAGTTTTCCAAGTTCTACGGCAGCGAGACCAACACCACCGGCGGCACCGAGAACGAGAAGCGTTTCTCCTTCTTTGATTTGTGCTCGATCCTTGAGTGCATGATAGGACGTTCCGTAGGTCATGAGAAAGGAAGCCGCTAATTCAAAACTCATCCCTGGAGGTTTTGGAAAGCAGGTATTCTTTGGAACGAGTACTTGCTCCGCAAATCCACCGAAAGGAACCATTCCGAAAACTTCGTCGCCAGGCTTAAGGTGTTTGACACCTTCGCCTACGGCTTTGACTACGCCAGCGATATCACTTCCAGGTGTAAATGGACACTCTGGTTTGAACTGATAAAGTCCTTGAATAATCAGTGTGTCCGGGAAGTTGATGCTACACGCTTTGACATCGATTAGGATATCTTTTGGGCCAGGAGTCAAGTCTGGAATTTCTTCTAAAACAAGATCTTTTGGTGGGCCGTATTTTTTGCAAACGATTGCTTTCATAGATGAAGTATTTAAGTGAGCAAGTTAACAAGCGAACAATGATTTAGTGTATTGCTAACTTAGTAGTTTGTTACTTTGTTAACTCATTTATTATATCCTTCTCTCGTCCATTTATACAAATAAGTGGCACTGGAAAGATTGAGTATTTTAATTCCTATTCTAGCGAAAATAAATAGCTGTCCGATTAAAAAAGTTAGAAAAACAGTAAACATAGTTTCGGTACCGAAGACACCTTTTACACCATAGTAAATGGCTAGAATTAAAAAGAGGGTCAACATATTTAAAAAGTATAAAAAGAAAAACTTTCGGAAATTTTTAAATGCAATTGTAAAGCCTTCCCAGAAAGTATTGAACAACCATGTTGGATCTTGATGAACCGTATGGATTTTAGTATAGTCGTGTATCATCGAAATGATGGTGAAAACTAAAACGTATATTGGAACTAAGATCATAAAACTATCGATCAATTTTTTTTCACTTTCCATCTCGAAAGGGGAGAGGCCATTGTTCATCGCTGCATAAATGGAAAAGAAAACAAATAAAACAGCTCCTTGTATTAAAAGAAAATAAGTGGTTAATCTTAGCATCCTCCAAAAATACTTGGCGCATCCTTTTAAAAAAATACTAAAACCAAATCGTTCTTCCTCCTTTTTTAAATTGGTCAATAATCCTCCCAACATAAACACGGAAATCAAAAGGAATAAACCTGTAAATAAAAGGGACTGATCCAAAATTGAACGAATTAAATCGGTATATTCATTCATCAATTCGTTGAGGAAAAGATAATCGAATTCAGCTACACTTCTTTTTAAAGAAAGCGAATGGCCAACCGTATTTCCTAAAAAACCAGAGACTGGAATTGCAGCTAAAAAGGCTAAAGCGAAATTGGCTAAATAAAAAACACCCCACATTTTTTTGTTGTGGAAGAGTGTTTTCCAACCTTTTATATATGCTTGTAAACCTTTCATATTAGTACACTTAAATTTTGCATGGTGTTTTGAATCCAGCCCATAAATTGCGTATAATATTTTCGAACTGATTTACGCTGTGTTTTTGTAGTAAGACTATTATTTAAAAAGTTTTTATCGATGTAAATCTTTCGAGCAGGATCGATTTCCACACTTTGGATTTTTTTAGTTCCAATGTAAGAAAATTCTGTGCTACGAGCTTGACCATCCCAGGTCTCCATAACTTCACTACCATCATTAAAAATCACCAAAATTTCTATTGGCATTTTAACTTCACCTAAGCGATGCAATACTGTTTTTGATTTAAAAATATCTTGGTCACTTTCTGCTACTGAATTGGTTTCACAGTTTTCAAGATCGTCAAAAAAACCAGCACTACCTTGAATATCTTGATGATCAATCTCCGCTACTTTATAATCACATAATTCAGAACCATATAAAACCTGATCAAAAAACCAGTCCATATTCTCACCGAATTTATTTCCATGATTATCCCAAACGACTTCATTGACCACCGAGATAAAATCTCTCGCACAAGGATGATTGAATTTCCATCGCTCGAAATAAGTCTTCATTATTTTATCCATCGTTTCTATACCGACGAGTCCTTCAAGTGTCCGCAACCAGATGGCTGTTTTGTTATAAGAAATCGGTCCATAGCCGCCATGTTTAAATTGCCGAGCATAATAAGTATTGTCTGCAATCTTCGGGTTTTCAATACTGAAAAAACCAGCTCGGTTCGCTTCGATATTTCCAACTCTGATTCCTAAGAAATCCACCGTCGAAGTCTTTGCGCCATAATAATGATCGAGAATTCTACCCTCGTAATAAGTCGTCAAGCCTTCGTCCATCCAAGGTTCTTCTTGCTCATTGGTCGCCACCATTTGCATGAAATATTGATGAATGAATTCATGGACAGTAAGTGTCTCCACTGTTTTGACACCTTTCGGTAAAAAGCAAAAACTCAGTGAAGTGATCAAGGTTGGGTATTCCATACCGGAGCTAAAAATTCCATGGATCGGAGGATCAACAATGGTTAAGGTAGAGTAGGGGTACTCGCCAACATGTTCGTCTAAATATTCGAAAGCGTTTTTAGTGGCTACAAAAAAACGTTCAGCAACATGTTCATGATCAGGATAGCAAAGCAATCGGATATCTACGTTTTTCCACTTCGTTGTTTTTTCAACAAAATGAGGAGAAGCGGTCCATGCAAAATCTATGACGTCATCAATTTGATAAGTAAATGTTTTTTTATCTCCGTTTTCTGATTCCTTTTTTAAAGAGCCACTAGCTCCGACTTTATAATTTTTTGGAACAGTGATGTCCACCTTGTAATTTCCAAAATCAGCATAGTACTCGCCCGATGCATGATACTGGTGGCAACTCCATTGGCCTTTGGTGGCATAACGCATTCCCGCAGGTTCATATACACCAACCTTCGGAAACCATTGCACCATAAAGTGATAGTCTTTGTTGTATCCAGTTCTGGGTTTGATCTTTGGAAGTTTACCCGTCCAGTCTAGATTTATTTTGATCGTACCATTCGGCATTACAGGTTGTTTCAAAGGAACTCTAAGCACAGTTTGGTCAAATTCATTTCCATCATCTGGCTGAATGTATTCCATCGCTTCCGCTAAATTATTCCCATATTCATCCTCTATTTTATGAATGTCGATATAGCCCCAGTCGCAATCATTCTCATCCAATCCCGGCAAAGTGAATTCCTGGTTTTTCATAAAAGTGGTCTTGGAATTTTTAAAAGCATTG
>CAKZTD010000167.1 GCA_937921595.1 uncultured Saprospiraceae bacterium | reverse complement strand
TGGGGAGCTTTTGGCTTTGGAGAAAAATATGCAGGTGTTTGGGTAAGAATGAATGTGAGAGGGAAAGGGAAAGAGGTGATTAACTCTGCAACTGGAGCTAAAGAAGCAATTGTTTATGAAAGTTATTAAGTACTCCTTTTTGGAAGTAGCGAATAGTGACAAGTTTGCAACTTGTCGATCTCAGTTCTCTACGACTTAAAATATCTAATTTAAAAAAAAACAAGAACATAATGGAAAATGTAATGGAACAAACCCAGTTGGGGCAAACCATTCTTTTTGATAGCTATAATGCTTTTACAAAAGAAAGAATGAACACTCTTTCTCCTCAAATAGAAACAAACCAAAGTACTGTGCCTGAAATATTTAAGAACTATGAATATCCAGTAAGTTCATGGCCTGTTTTGATTGATAAAGAGATGTCTGGAAAATTAGAAAAATTAAGTATTCGTATTCCCGAATTAATTAGTAAAATACCAGAACTGTATTTCGATAATGATGTACAAAAACTATCAAATTATTATTTCGATGGTAACGAAATGCTCACTCATTTTGCTTTAGCTTGTCATAATAAAAAAGTAAAAGTAGGATGTCGTCTTGATCTCACCTATACAAATAAAGGCTTTAAAATATTGGAGGCAAATGTTGGATCTTCTATTGGAGGTTTCCAAGTTCAGAGTTTTGAATCAGTAATAAAAAAACTGCATCCTGCTTTATCAGATAAATTCAAATCCAAAAATGTTCAACTTAAGTTTGTTCGTTTCCTAATAGATCAAATTCTAGAAAATGTACCAGAAGCTAAAGATGAGATAAATGTTTTTATTAGTTTAAGTCATGTAGATGATCCTAGTCTGAAGAAAAAAAGTCTTGATTTCTTTAATGAATTAGTACAAAAAGAATTAAGAGAAAGAGGGCTTAAGGGAGAAGTGGTCACTGGAAGGATGGATAACTTGAAGTTGTTGAATGGAGCATTGTGCTGTGATGAGAAAAGAGTTCACAGTGTACTCGTTTTAGATTTGAGTGAAACGAATCCTCCTCCAGTTTTATTTCGAGCTTTCATGATGAATAAAATCTACTTGCCTGATCATCTTGGAGTTGCAATGTACGGTGATAAAAGAAATTTATCCTTGCTAAGAGAACTTGCAGAAAGAGGAAAGTTTAATTCAGAAGATAATGAAATAGTCTTAGATTCTATTCCTTGGACTAGTTTCGTTGCTGATAAAGAAGTTTTGTTTGAACAAAAAAACTATGATCTGATCAAGTTGTTAAGGCAAAATAAAAATGGTTTTGTAATCAAAGCTTCTAATGGTTTTCAAGGAAAAGATGTATTTGTAGGTAAGTTTTTAACGGACGAAGAATGGGAGGAGGCTATTGAACTTGCAGTATCTACAAAGTGTTTTATTGCACAAGAATTTTGTGACTCACTTGACTTTTTAGCACCGGATCAAACAAACCTCTGGGCTCCTCATAAATTAATATGGGGCTCTTTTGGATTTGGAGATATTTACGGTGGTGTCTGGGTGAGAATGTCTGCTATCAAAACAGACATTGGTGTTATCAACTCTGCTACTGGAGCGGTTGAAGCAATTGTCTATGAACGTTGTTCAACTTAAAAGTAGATTCGAATTTAAAAACAATTTTACAATACTTTAATCAAAAGGCTATGACAGAATTATATTATGCCTCAATATCGAAAGAAATTCATGACCCTCTAATGCAGAAATATGCAAATGAATTTTCTATTGCTTTCTCTAATAAAATAATGAGATATCGTCGATGGCAAGATGCTCAGTTGTCAATGATGGGTAGGTTGCTTTTAAAACATGGTTTTGAATGTAACAATGAAGTATTCGCTGAAAAAGATTTGGTATTTTCTGAGTATAATAAACCTATGTTGAAAAAACATCCTTTTCAATTTAATATTTCTCATTCGGGTAATATAGCAATTTGTATTATTTCAGATGTTGCTGAAGTAGGAGTTGATATTGAACAAATGAAGGAGATTGAGATTGAAGATTTCAAATTTCAAATGGCAAAAAAGGAATGGGATAGATTAATCGAATCTGATTCTACAACTCATGCTTTTTTTGATTATTGGACTCAAAAAGAAGCAGTATTAAAAGCAAATGGAAAAGGACTTTCTATTCCTTTAAATTCTTTTGTGGTAAACGAGAGTACTTGTAATATAGAAGACGACGATTTCTATTTAAAAAGTATTTACATAAAGAGTGACTATAAATGTCATCTTGCTTTTAAAAATATTATAGATGAAATGGAAATAATTCCTGAGGAAGTAGTTTTTGCTTTATGACTTCTTCGTTATTGGTTTCATCATTTTTCTTCAAACGAGCAGTTAGTATATTGTAAATAAAAAATCAATAGAAGATATGGTTACACAAAATTTCAGAAGGATTGTGAAAAACACGGTTTAAAATATTTAACCAAAGATTTTTAGACTCATATTCGAGTCGCATCCGGACTGCTGAAAAAACAATTTAAGCCCCATAAGTCATTGACTTATGGGGCTTTTGTTTTTGATGTAAGAGAAAAATGGGAACTCATTTATAAGATTAGATTGTTGAAGTATTTTCAACACAGCTAAAAAGATGAGTAAGGCTTAAGAATTTGTCTAAAATATAATTTGCCTGCCATCGTCTCAAAAGTGATTTTTAACAAGCTCTAAGTCATTTTGATCCTTTATTTTCAAAAAAATAAAATGGTCAAAGATTATTTTTTGTATCTACTTTTTAAAAAGAGCAGAAGAATGAGTAATTTAATCAGATAATTATTTTTACCCTTAGTATATTGCAAATACATTTTGTATTTAAAGTGCCAATCGTAAAAAAGAATTTCGAAAAATAAACGTAAAGGATAATGAATCGATATTTTATACTGCTTATAGTTGGATTCTTTTTATTGGTCGGATCATGCGCCAATTATAAACGAAATTATTCCCCCAAGGCTAGTGATTGGGAAACTAAAAAAACGGACACCAAAAGCCCCAAAGCCCACAGTATTTATCTCATTGGTAATACAGGTGTCGGCTCAGAGTCTAGAGAGCCTACCTTGCAGTTTATTAAATCTCACTTAGACCAAGCTCCCGAAAATAGTACCGTGTTGTTCCTCGGTAATCAAAGTGGTCACAAAGGAATGCCTTCTAAGTCTGAGGGGGAGAAACGCAAAGCTGTAGAGCAGAACCTGGATAAGCAATTAAATATTCTCACTGACTTTAAAGGACAACCCATCTTTTTAGCTGGACTTAAGGATTGGAATTTTTATGGTATAAAAGGAGTAAAGCGTCAAGAAAAATATATCGAATCAGCTTTAAATAAAGCCATCGAAGATGAAGACGAATGGAATAATTATTTTCTTCCTGATAATACTTGCCCAGGGCCTGAAGTAATTGAAATTAACGAAGATTTGGTCGTTATAATTATAGATTCTCAATGGTGGTTGGCAGATTGGGATGATCAGCCTAATATCAATAATGGTTGCGAGGTAAAAAGCCGTGAGTCTTTTGAACTACTTGTCAAAGATGCAATTAAGGATAATAAACATAAAAACATCGTCTTCGCGTGTAATCATCCTCTTGAAAGTGTTGGATCTCGTGGCGGATATTTTACAGCAAAACAACATTTGCTACCTCCAGTTTTGGGTACGGGCTATGCTTTTTTGCGGAATGCAGGAATCCAAAAACAAGATTTGTCTAATCGGAATTATAAAGCATTAATCCATGCTATTACACATCCTGCTCAATTAAATGGAGAATTTATTTTCGTTTCGGGAGGAGAACAAAACCTGCAATACATCAAAGAAGATGGACAGCATTTTGTAAATAGTGGAGCTGCTTCTAAGGTCAGCGGAACAGCCAAAAGGAAAAAGGCAATGTTCAGTGCTGGAAGAAA
Organism: uncultured Saprospiraceae bacterium; assembly: GCA_937921595.1. Lineage (GTDB taxonomy): Bacteria > Bacteroidota > Bacteroidia > Chitinophagales > Saprospiraceae > JAHDHW01. Next base: position 7,776 of record CAKZTD010000167.1, on the reverse strand, counting down.
TGGTTTTTCAAAAATTGACTTTTATGAAGATGGTTCTGCATACGTAGAATTTTGGGAATGTGATAAAGGAAAGGCGACGGGAAGTATGGTCTTTAGATATCAAATGAAAGGCCCTTTGCCTAAAGTGAAAAAGGAAGATATGCCATTAGATTTTCCAGAATATGAAAGTAAAATGGATAGCATTATAGCCTTCCCTTCTTCTCGTAAGATTAAACCCTTGGGTAATTTTGCTACTACCATGTTGGGCAAAAGAAGACGTGCTTTATATGAAGTACAGCACCAATTCCCTGTACTTGATTTGTCGACTTTTAAAGGCGGCTTGACGGTGATTAAAAAAGGAGGAGGAAATCAAACCAACTCATTGAGACTCTTGGCACCTGATGGCAAAGAGTATGTTCTACGTTCTTTGACTAAAGATGCAACTCGTGGAGTGCCGTTTCCTTTTAATCAATTGCCTTATGTAAATTTTTTATTTAGCGAGACTTTCTTAGGAGTTCATTGTTTTGCTCCACCAACTTTACCGGTTATGGCTGATGCTGCTAACATTTATCACACCAATCCGAATCTTTATTATATTCCTAAACAGCCTGCATTGGGCATTCATAATGATGTATTTGGTGGCGAGGTATATTTGGTTGAAGAACGCCCATCACAAAAATGGCCGGATGCTGCTTTTTTTGGAAATGCTGAAAAATTTACCAGTACCTATAAGTTGAACCTTAAACGGGAAAAAAATCTTAAACATCGGGTAGATCAAAAATGGTTGGTACGAAGTCGCTTATTTGATATGATGATTGGAGATATTGATCGGCATGGAGATCAATGGCGATGGACTGTAACGGAAACAGATAAAGGCTATAAATTGTATCGTCCGATACCTCGAGATCGAGACAATGCTTATGGTTCTTTTGATGGTTTGGCTTTTAAATTACTTAGACCTTATCATCCCTTGGTAAGACAGTTGTCTGCTTTTGATGAAGATCCGGGAAATCCAAAATGGAGTTATTATAATGCTCGCCATTTTGATCATAATTTTACTAATGAAATGACTCTCGAAGATTGGAAAAGCGAAGCTAAATATATTCAGGAAAATGTGACAGATGATATTATCGAAGAGGGCTTAAGTTTCTTTTCTGACCAAGTTTATGATATTAATGGCGATCAAGTCAAAACAACTTTAACCAATCGCCGAGATAATTTGCAAAAGATCGCTGAAGATTTCTATTTGCAATTGGCAAGAAAATCTATTATTCAAGGGTCTAATAAACGGGAGTATTTTGAGGTGATTCGCAAAGATGATGAGCATACTGAAATCAATATGTACGCTTGCAATAAAAAAGGAGAAAAGAAAGAACGAGTTTATCATCGTGTTTTCAAAACCTCGGAAACTAAAGAAATTTTCATCTATGGCTTAGGAGGGGATGACCGTTTTCATATTAGTGGTATTGTCAAGAAAGGAATTACTTTACAGATTGTTGGGGGAGCTGGGAAAGATGAATTTGTTGATGAATCGAAAGTCGGCGGAATGAGGAAAAAAGATAATTTTTTCGATACGAAAAAAGGGAATACACTTAACCTTGGATCAGAAGGAAAAAATAGAACCAGTAATATTGCTAAGAATAATATCTTCGAACCTCTGGGATCACAATTTGATGAAAGCTTTCCCCTGATTTTTCCAATAGCAGGTTATAATGCTGGCGATGGAGTTAAAATAGGAGTTAGCCTTGATTTTAAAGATAATAAATTTAACAAAGCACCAGTAGGGCAACATCATAAAATTGGAGCGAGCTTCGCCTTTGCTACTAATGGGGCGAATTTGTTCTATGAAGGAGTGTTTTATGAAACGAATAAGCATTGGGATTTTGTAATCAATGGAGACCTTAGAGGAGATCGCTATTCTTTTAATTACTTTGGTATAGGCAATGATACTTCCTCAGAAAATGATAATCTGGATGATAATCGAGTTCAGCAAAGCAGAATCTATTTAGACTTTGGTTGGCAGCGTCGGTTTGGAAAAGACATCGGTATTTTTTCTCTTCGACCGATGGTCCATTCAACTGAAATCACCGATACAGGAGATAAATTTATTGACCGTCTCGGAGAAAATGGTTTAACTGAAAAAGATTTTGAAAATAGATGGTATGGAGGTTTGATTACCTCTCTTAATTTTGCGAATACCAATAATGATATCCATCCGAAAGATGGTTTCCGATTTAAAAATAGTTTTAGCTGGCAGCAAAACCTAAGCGGATCAGATAGAAAATTTCAGACGTATAGTTCAGATTTTACGTTGTATAAGTCTTTCGGTAGGCGTGGTAATCTAATTCTTGCAACTCGTGCAGGAACCTCATTGATACGTGGCGATTATGACTTTTTCTTTGCACCAGCATTGGGACAGGATGAAAATATTAGAGGATATTTTGGTCAGCGATTTAGAGGTGCTACGAATTTTTATCATACTACAGATTTGAGAATGGGGATTGCACAGTTTAAAAATTCCTTGCTTCCATTCAGTATGGGACTTACGGGAAGTTTTGATTATGGACGAATTTTTGAACCTGGAGAAGATTCGAATACTTGGCATAAAAGTATAGGAGGAGGTATCTGGTTGGTTCCTTTAAATATTATGATTGTTTCGGTAAGTTACAACCGAGTAATCGACGAAGGAACGGGAAGATTTCTATTGGGGATTGGACATGCTTTTTAGCAGATAAAATAAGCAATAATCAAAAATGTATTGTTTTGATTAGAAAAGTATTATTGTTAGTTTTATGAAACATAACCTTATTCTATTACTATAGTTTCTAAAGATGATGATCTTACAATTTAAGTCATCTAATTACTGAAGTTGTTCAATATTAATAAATCTAATGATTAAACTTTTACGAAGTACATTTAGTCTTCTTGTATTACTAATAATATGTACAACTTTAACAGGTCAAAGCCCATATGAATTGAGCTTAAAAAAAGATCTCATTTTATTCGGAGGTGGTGCGATTGGACAAGTCGGATCTATTATTTTGTCTGCAGAAATAGATAATTTTTCCGCTGAAGAATTAGAGCTGTTAAATGCTAACGACATCAATAGCTTTGATCGAAGAGCAACCAAGTACTATTCTCTTCGTGCCCAGAAGAATAGCGATATATTATTAAACAGCTCTTTTTTTTATCCGCTGCTTTTTTTGATAGATGATAAAGGACGTAATGGGTTTCTTGAAATTGGAGTCTTGACCTTAGAGTCTTTTTTGGTGAATGCCTCTATTACCTCTCTGACTAAAGTTGCGGTGGAAAGAACGAGACCCTTTGCTTATAATTCTGATGCGCCATTAGATAAAAGAATTAAAGCCAATTCTAAGCTATCTTTCTTCTCGGGCCATACTTCTTCCACTGCTGTGTTATCCTTTTTTAGTGCCAAAGTTTTTAGTGATTACTATCCTGATAGCAAGTGGAAGCCAGTTGTTTGGACGGTTGGAGCAATTATCCCCGCAGCTACTGGGTATCTTCGAGTGAGAGGTGGAAAACATTTTCCTACAGATGTGATTGTTGGTTATGCGGTAGGAGCGATTATCGGAGTAGGCATTCCGCATATTCATAAGAAAAAATCTAAAGACCAAAGAGTAGGTTTTTCTCTTTCTGCTGGAGGAAATTCAGTAGGATTAACAATGAAGTGGTAATGTCCTAGTTATAAATCTTATCAAGAATTAAAAAAGCGAATCAAAACCCAATGGTTTTAATTCGCTTTTTTAATATATTTTCTGAAGGAACGAAGGCCTACTCTTTAGTTATCACCACTTTCTCCGTTACACTCAGTTCTCCATTCGAAATCTTTATCAAATAAATCCCATCATAAACCGTCTGTACATCGAAATAAGCAATGGTACTTCCTTTGTTAATTTTTGAAACACTCACCACTTTTCCAGATAAATCTAAAAGCTCAACTTCTAAATCTTCATCTACCAAGCCTGCAATTTGAATTGCAATCAAATCAGTTGCTGGATTTGGAAAGATTGAAATATTCAAGTTGTCAAATTCAACTTCAGATAGATTAGTCGTTCCATCATATACCGTCGTTGATTCGTTTATTGCAGTCACTTTTCGGTTTTCAGAAACACCATAAAAGCTTGGTCCAACAACATAAGGATAAGCGGAATTCCAGTTCTCGTCGACGGTTGCAAAGTAAGCATAAGTTCCATCTGGATATTCAGGAGTTTCACAAAATCGACCATTGTGTTCATCTAGGAACTCTGGCTCCGAACTGGTAATAAATTCATAATCTTCTCTAAAATAGCCAAGGAAATAAGTTGCATTTACATCTGGGCCATTATCCACCGCAGAACCATCAGGTGCAGTTGTCCGGGTAGTGATATCTCTTAATTGATATCCGGATTTAATTCTAACAATTCCTCCAGTTCCATCTATATTTTTAAAACCATAAGCTCCATAGATTGGGAAACCATCATAGGCAAATCCAATCAAAGGAGAATGCTGAGTTTCATCAATGGCATACAATCCTTCAGCATCATATAAATTACAAATATCCGAAACTACATTTAAATCTAATTTAAATGCGGATGGATTTTGATGATGGTGATAATTGCCCATTGCAGGGTGAGCCTTGGAGCAATCGAAGCCTCCCATTTCTGCTGGGATCGCATCTCTATTCCAATCATTCTGAGCCATTGGTCCTCCTGGACAAGGCGGATTTCCTGGGCCACCACAAAGTGCATTTGCATCAGAGTTCCAAGCAACTCCATCACGATAATCGAAAAGAGAAACACCATTAATAAATACGCCAATATTTCCACCATTAGTTGATGTGTGAGTTCCCGTATTCTCTTCTGGTGAAAGTGGGATTTTGTAAATCGCATCTTGGTCGGATGCTTGAGAAGGGTTTCCATCTAAGAATGGGCCAGTTGGGTAGGCTGGAATTCCGTGAGTGGAAACGTAGACAAAATCATCGGAATATTCTACCTTTTGGCAATTGTATAAAATGCCATTGTCAAGTGCAGTGGAGTTACCAGATACATAATAGGTTCCTGTTTCAGTTGTGTTTTGTAACCAGGAAGTAATCGCTGGACTTTGCGCTTGGCAAATAATTGCTAAACTGAAAATAAGGATCGAAAGGAAATTTTTTTTCATTTTGAATATTGTTTTTAAAGACCATTTAGGTCTACTTTTTAAATAGTATTTCTTTTGGAAATTGATGCTTTTGATCGAAGACAAATTTCTTGTCATCTAAGGTTAGTAGAAAAGCGATTAAATCTATTTTTTCGTTTGGCTTTAATTGAATGCCATTCTTTAATTCTTTTGCGAGTGTAGGACTTTTGGAAATTCCTTTGGTATAGTGGTTTAGGACTTGGTTTAATTTTCGAAACCTGCCGTCGTGCATATACGGATAGGTAAAGCTTAAGTTTCTAAGAGTCGGAACTTTGAATCTCAGGCTGTCACTACTTACTTTGGTGATCATCCATTTTCCAAAATCATTTAAAGTAGTATCAACAGGAAGTCCGTTGTTAGCAAATGTTTGATTAGAAAAAAGTGGTTCTGTATGACAAGAGTTGCAGTTTTTTTGAAATAATAAATAACCGTTTTCTTCCTGTTCAGAAAATTGAGCTAGTCCTTTTTCGACTTCGTCGTATTTTGAATTAGCAGAAACCAATGTCAATTGAAATTGCGATAAGGCTTTTAAAACATGCTCGCCAGTTATCAAACTATCTTGAAAAGCTTGATGAAAAAGCGAAGGGTATATTTTTTTGCTTTGTAATTTTTCGACAACATTTTTCAAACTTTCATCCATCTCTTTTGGATGGCTGATTGGAGCAAGTGCTTGCATATCAAGGTGGTTGATAGCGCCATCCCACATGAAGGTTTTGTGCCAAGCTAGATTGAATAGGGCAGGAGCATTTCGTGTTCCAATTTCATCATTGATGCCATGACTCAAATCATGGTCCGTATGTGCAAAAGCATTGTAAGGCGAATGGCAAGATGCACAAGAAATAGTATTGTCTTTAGATAAAATAGGATCGTAAAATAATGCTCTACCGAGTTCTATTTTTTCTTTTGATAATTGATTTTTAGAAAAATCGTATTCAGGTTTCGGAAAATATTCTGGTGGATTAAAATAGGAAATATACTCTGTGCAAAAAGCAAAGGAACCAAAAGCTACCAATATGATTAAGTAAAATTTTAATTTCATTTTGCAACAATAAAAAGAGAAGCGATTAATTGAGCCATGTCAACGGCTTGTTGATTTGGGCTCATGATTTGATAAGTTTCTTTTAGATTAATCTTTTCTAAAAATTGATCTATCGGTAGTTCGATGACAATGTTTTTTTTATCAAAAACATCTAATGTAACACTTTGCACATTTGCAAAAGGAGTTTGATAGCCACCAAGATGAAATTGAAATAAATTCTTTCTCGCAGGACAACTTGGTGTTACACCTTCCATTTTGAAATTAATATACCCACTTTGCCAAGTCCAGTACATCCCATTGGTTGGATCCAAATCTCCACCAAAAGCTCCAGATACATTGGTCAAGCTGTCAATTCCTAAATCGAACTTTATTTTATTGAAATCTGAGTTTGCATTTTTTTCTAATACAATAGTCAGTGATTCCAGGTTTTCCAAATCAATTAAATGATGTTTCTTTTCTAAAGTAGCAAGCAGCTCTTCTTCTTGAAAAAATTGAATATTAGAAATATAAAAACGGATAGCATCGAAATGGATGCTATCCGAAAGAGAGTGGTTAAAATATTTTTTATCCACAGTTATTGCTTGGTGATTGATGGAAAGCTTAAATTCTATTGTTCTTTGTGATGATTGAGCCAATGAGGCCATCGCAGGGCTTTGTGCCTGACATAATATTACTACGCCGAGAATGTAAATTGAAAGAATAATTCTTTTCATACTGAGTTTTAACTAACTTCCTTATTATAAAGACAGCCTAAATAGAAAAAGACCTACTTTGAAACTAGAAAAAAATCGTTAAATTTATTTGATTATTAGAGTTAATTCTAAAAGAGTTGAAATTTCATTATCAAAGAAACATAAACTAATGTTTAAACTAAAAGGAAAAGTAGCAATTATCACAGGAGGTGCTGGTGTATTAGGAGGTGCAATGGCAGAAGGCTTAGCTAAAGCAGGTGCTAAAGTAGGTATTTTAAGTCGAACTAAATCCAAGGTCGATAAAAAGGTCAGAGCAATAAAAAAAAATGGGGGAGAGGCTGTTGCTTTAGTAGCAGATGTATTGGACGAAAAGCAGCTGAACACTGCAGCTAAAAAAATCCTCAGAAAATGGGGGAGGATTGATATTTTGGTCAACTCTGCTGGTGGAAATATGAAAGGTGCGACCATCAGGCCTGATCAAAGTATTTTTGACTTATCGATGGATGATTTCACCAAGGTGAATGATTTGAACTTAAAAGGTACCGTTTTGCCAACCATGGTTTTTGGACAAACGATGACCAAACAGAAAAAAGGATGTATTGTCAATATTTCCTCTATGGCTGCTCAACAAGCAATTACCAGAGTCGTTGGATATTCTACCTCGAAGGCTGCGATTGATAATTTTACCAAATGGATGGCCGTTGAAATGGCACAGAAATTCGGTGAAGGTATTCGAGTCAATGCAATTGCTCCAGGCTTTTTTGTCGCCGATCAAAATAGAAGATTATTAATGAATGAAGACGGTAGTTTAACTGCAAGGGCTCAAACTATTGTTAATGGAACTCCTGTAAAACGTTTCGGTAAACCTGAAGAATTAACGAGTACATT
>CAKZTD010000166.1 GCA_937921595.1 uncultured Saprospiraceae bacterium | reverse complement strand
AAGTAACCACAAATAATTCGATCTTGGATTCTCAAAAACCATTGGATCAATATTTCCTGACTGTACAAATGCTGCCCAAAAATATGGATGGCTACTAACCTTATCTGCTGTCGATAAATGATCTAATTTAGCTTTTCTTAATGCGGCATCTTTTGAAAAACCTTCTTTTAAATTTTCATAATATCGAATCATTATTTCCGAGGTGGTGCAATCATCCACTGACCATAAGCTCGTCAAAGTACTAGGGCAACCTGCCAAAATAAAGGACCTTGATAGACTCATCACCCCTTCTCCTTTGACTAATTTTCCGGAACCAGTATTGCATGCACTGAGCACCGCTAATTCCGCATTGAGTTTTAAATTATTTAGGTCGGCGCCTGTCACGTAATCATCGGCAAAATAAATTTTATTCAAATCTGGATTTTCTTCATCAATACAAGCATGAGTTGCTAAATGGAGGATGCGGCATTGTTGAGTTTGGTTTTTAAAAGATTCAACATTGGCATCAATCCCTGTAATTTTATTCCCCCCAAAAAGATCGTAAATTGAGGTCACTTCCTCCTTATTACATTGTAAAGTATAGACATCATCACCGGTACAAGACCTCGTATTTCCAGTCATTTCATTTCCAAAGGAAGGTGCAAAACCCAAAAAAGATTCTAATTCATCATTGGCTTTCCTATTAGAATGATCCATAATTAAATTCGCAGAATAATTAGTGCTTATCGAGTATCGTTTCAATAAATATTCACAAGAATTTATAGAATAACTGTCATTGTTTTCTTTTGAAGGTTTCATGAGTAATAAATCAAAAGGAAGGAAAGCCAGGATGTCATCAGGGATAATAATCAAGTGTTCTATTCCTTCAGGTAACATCTTGATCGCATCTTCCAAATAAGTTTTATAAAATTGATGAGAAAGTTGCATAAATTCATTCTGATCACTTTTAAAATTACCTTTATCATTAATTGGAGATTGTCCAATAATCGACCTAAGCCTTGAGATATTTTTAGAAAAAGAATCTGATTTTTTTAATTTAAAAATCTCTAAATTACTTTTTGTAATACAGAAAAGGTAAACATTATCTTCCCCTACAAAAAATTCTAAAAGTGCATTTTCATCATTTAAGAAATTATTTCTTATTTCCTTTATTGTCGTATTTTTTGTGTCATACTTTAAAGCAAAATAAGCTGGATAATCCTTTTCAAATCGGTTGATTATCTCTTTATATTCATCTTCTAAATTTAGAAGAGAATTTGCCCATAACTTGGTTTTCTCTTTATCTATATTTGACTTTTTACGTTCTTCACTTATAATTTTATTTTTAAAATAATTAATTTCTCTTCTAAGCGCTTGCTCTCTATTCAATTCCTCTATTGGAAGTCCACCAGCGATTCGAGCATAATCATCCTGTAAAGATTCTTCTAAAAGTCGAGCTTTATTTTGTTCAGCAAACTGCCACGCTTTTTCCTTGTAATTCTCCTTTCCAGTTTTTTCGAACAGTAGCTTGGCTATGTTGATTGCATTCTCATAGATACCTTGCGATTGCTTTGCCAATTCGTTTTTAGAACCAGCAGCAAGAAAACTATTCCTCAGTTCTTGTATTATTTGTGTAGCGAAGAAGTAATTATCAAAAGCTGACACCAAGTCTTTATCATTATTTCCTGATACATACCTTTGATAAAACGCATTTGCTTTGCCCTTGATAATTTGTAGCCCTTCCAAATTAGAAAGGAATTGTCCTAATAAAGGATTGACTGTAAAGGAATTACTTTCGAATTCAATAGAAAGTTTAATAAGAGCAGTTTGGTGATGTTTCAAAGCTTCTTCATAATCCTCCTTTGCAAGATAAGCATTCGCGGTATTTTTTAAGGTTCTAGCAACAAGTGCATCTTTATTAAAGGCATTACGAGCCAGTAAAGCTGCATCTGTTGATTTTCGATAGTTTTGAATAGCTTTGTCATATTTCGATTGTTTTAAATACCAATCGCCAAGAACTTCAAAACTTTGCGTTTTGCGTGGAGAGTTTTCCTTTAATTGTAGAGCCAGAGATTTTTGTATATAACCATAAGCTTTTTCATATTTTCTTTCAGCAATATATATTTCAGCAATACTTTGATAACAATAAATAATATCAGGAATGAGTTCAATGGATTTCATTTTTAGAACATCAACTATCTGAATAAAATCCAAATAATTTTTCAAGGCAATTTCATAGATTTCTTTATCTCTGTATAGATGACCTAGTGCTAAGAGACTTCGAGCAACAGGGATACTGTTAAATCCTAAAGAGTCTTCACGTATTTCGAGCGCTCTATTTTCAAAGACAATGGCTTCATCAAAATCTCCAATTTTTCTATAGATAGCACTGATGTTTTGATAAGAGATAGCAATAGAAAGAATGTCTGCGTTATTTTTCAACTCTAAGTCCAGAGATTTTTTTGAAATGTCCAAGGCTTTTCCGAAATCACCCTGCATGGTATACAGTACTCCTAGGTTACTAATAACAGAAGAATAAACTATACTTTGTTCGTTCAAATATTTTTCAGCTTCTTCTCTCGCTAAATATACTTGTTCCTGAAAATTGACAAAATCATTTTTAATATAATAATAAAAAGAAAGGCCATTAGTACAATCAACAAAACATTCCCAATGCTTATTTTTTTTTGCGATAGGTTTTGCCAAATTAAAATAATAAAAAGCACTGTCCAGGTTTTCTCCAGCAATACTTTCTCCTAAATTAAAATAGTAATAGTCGAGTGAATCTTTAGAAGAAGCTTGTGCTTTTAGATTAAAAAAAAAGCACACAATAAAAAGAAGGAGAGATTTGAAATACATAAAGAATATAATTTAGAACGTAATCACTTCCAAATACTTAGGCCTCATCTGAATGAAAAATATTTGTTGTTGCGAATCTCCCAATTAATGGTATTTCGCAACAACAAACATACTCTCATTACATCAGACCTATTATACTTTTATCAATCGGAAAACTTCAGAATGATCATTCACTTTGACTTTTACAAAATAGACTCCACTTTCCCAGTTTTGAGTTAGAATTCGCTCTCTGTATAAACCTCTAGATGCATTTTTTGAGATTTGTTTCACTAAACTACCATTAGCATTTAGAATTGAGATATTAATACTTGAAACTGTTTCCAATTCTATCTCAAAAACAAAATCTGAATTAAAAGGATTTGGAGATACATTGATTGTATTGCTAGAAAGATTAGTTTCAATTTCTTGAGATCGATCATCTCCAGATATATCGCCATAACAATCATCTCGATCATCACAAGCATATGATTCTGGCCAGTATGCTTTGCTATTTTGCACACCTCCTTCACACTCTTCATTACAATCATAACAAGTTTTTTCAAAAACTTGACAAGAAAAGATGTCATATGGACTGCTATAATTATGAACAGGATATAATAACCCTTCATCCGTTCGGAGTGAATAACTCCACGGAATTAAATTTCCTGGTCCTTTACAATAATCTGAAGCATCTGCATTATAGGGTAACTCCCAAACGAAGACAGGTTCACCAGAAGCAGAAATACCCCAAAATTCAAATTCATTTAAATCGTAACTAGTTGTAGTTCCAAATAAATTTAATTCTAAGATCATATCTGGATATTGGCTAGGCAAAGTCCCAATGCTTCCAGGTTCTGGTATTTCTGGAGTCTCACCACCTACATTTAAGTTTGCCAATTTAATTGTGATAATACCTGAGAAGGAGAAACATTCGTCTGACCCTCCACTTGGTTGGTTATTTCCAATTTTGATACCTACTACTGCATTGTCTTTTGAATTTAATTCATTTATGTGCCCCCAACTTATAGCGATAAAACTGGTAAGTATAAGCCCAAGACTTAAAATTTTTTTAATTTTCATTACGTTTCGTTTAAAAATTTAAAAATAACAATCCTATACATTTCTTCGTACAGGAATTCTGATTTAATAATATTCGTTTTTAATCATAGAAATTAAGCAAACCTCCCAGCTCTTGCTGGAAGGTGCTTAGTACATTAGAATAAAACTGGTTCTTTGGATAAAACTTATCCTTAAGTAATTCCGTATTACTTAACCTATTCTTTAAATAAAATTGTTGTTGCTAGCTTTGAAAAAGAGATCCAATTGGTATCTACAAGTACTATGTCTTGATTCAAATAAAATGTAACCAGTGTTTAGGATTTTTTTTAGAACTTGATATTCTTAGCACAAGTTAGGGGTAGAAAAGAAGCGATACAGGTAATTTGGTTTCATTATCAAGGAATTTGGTTACTTGATAAGGAAATCAAAGAAATAAAAAGATATTTTGCTGTTTTTCTTCAATCTACGTTAAAACAAAATAAAAATCCAGAAACTTATATGATAAAATGAATTCTTAGGTTACATTTTTGTATTATTCTACATAATAGAAATGAGAGATCAATGGAAAAACGTTCAGACAAAGTAATTATTAAGCAATTAAAATCAATAGAAGAAAAAGAAGTGGATAGTGCACTGACTTATCTCTATACGGTTTCAAAGAAGACAGTCAGTAGATTTATTCTTCGCAACAAAGGAAATCAACAAGATGTTGACGACTTTTTTCATGATGGATTGATTGCTTTTTATAACCTAGTAAAACAAGACAAAATAAATCCAGACACTAATGTGGAAGCTTATTTATATAGTATTTGCCGGAATATGTGGGCAAAAAAGCTAATGAAAAAACCCAATGATTTAGAACTCAATGATTCTTTTAATGTGATCAAAACAGAAGAAATTCAAATTGATACTATTTTAAAAGGAGAAAGAAAAAACTTAATAGAGCAAATTTTAAAAGATCTTGGTAAAGAATGTGAAAAGATACTTTTACTGTTTTACTACGAACAATTAAAAATGAAAGAGATTGTTCAAAAAATGCATTATGCTAATGACCAGGTATTAAGGAATAAAAAATCAAAGTGTATGAAAAGTTTGAGACAGGTTGTTTTAGACTCTACTTTTTATAAAAACCAGTTGACCCAAAAATAGTATGATGATGGATGAAACTGCCGAAAGTAAATTAATAGACGATTATATTATGAATCGATTAAACAAAGATCAAAGAAAATCTTTTGAAGTTCGCTTAGATCAAGACCCTGCTTTACAAGAAGCTTTACAGATTCGTCAAATAATGATTGAGCAAGTAAAGACGATTGGAAACCTTCAGCTAAAAGATAAAATTCTTAACATCCAAAAGAATGTTGAGGGGAAAGAAAAGCATATTGCTAAACGAAGAAACATCCGTTATTTTATTTCTATTGCTGCTGCAATGGTGGTGTTATTTATCGGATTCCAATGGTTTAATACAACACAAAGTGTCTCTAATTTGTACGCTAATAATTATGAAGCTTATGATCAATTAAGATTTGGTAATAGATCGACTCAAGAAGACAAGACACTTCTAGATGTAGGTGCATTGTATCAGAAAGGAAATTACGCAGAAATGCTTAAAGCAATCGAGAGCTTAGCACCAAATGAAAAAGAAGATGATCGAATTATTCTTGCTTCTGCAATTTGCCACATGGAATTAGAGCATTACAAAAAAGCGATTGGCATATTAAAACAAGCCTCTGTTCAAAATGAATTCTTTTATCAAGATCAGGCAAAATGGTATCTGGCACTAAACTATTTAAAGCTAGACCAGATAGAAAAAAGTAACAAACTACTTCAGGATTTGTCTAAAACATCAAACTTCTATTCCAAAAAAGCAAAAGATTTATTAGAGGACATAAAATAAAAGTTCTCACTTTAATTATTTAATAAATAAAAGCCATTGATCTAAAACAGGTCAATGGCTTTTGTTTTGCACTTTATTTTGAAAAAACAAATTATTAGAATAATTAGTAGCGGTTAATTGACAAATATTAATTGATTCTCTTTTTCAAGATTCATCTAAATCATTTAAGTAGCATTTCTATTTAAAATTTAATTAGAACATTTTTACTATATCTTAATCAATGCTTACAGCAGATCATCCAAGCTACCTAAGACATCTAATACTTCATTGAGAAGCCGTCACCTTTTAAAATTTCTTAGCTTTATACAGATCAAAAAAATTATTTTAAATAAATTTAAAAAAAGTGGTTACACTTTTAAAGGTATCAGACATATACTAATGAAGACAAGAATATAAAGCTATGAAACTACTTTTTATCTTTCTCTCTTCTTTCTAAAATTTCAAGAATAAACTGGAACTGGAATTGGATATTAAAATTGCTATGTACAGCAATTTAACTTCTACATCAACAAGTCGCTTTAATTCGGAGTCGTAATTTTTTCGTTCTCCTTTTTGAAGAAACTTCGCTATGCATTTTATTTATTTTTAACCCGGTTCGTTTATAAGCGAATCATAAATTTCAAGTTATGAAAGTTTTTAAATTATTTATTTATTTCTCGATTTACACCTTATGTTTTTTCCCCACTTCAAATGCTTTTAGTCAAAACCCCTTTGAGATATGCGGTGTTTTACACAATGAAATATGCAAATATCAATTAGAAAACATTGGGACAATTCCTGAAGATGGGCAATTATCACAAAAACTATATGATATAACAAATCAAAAATATCAAATGCATGATTTCGAAGATTACAAACAGGTAGAGGATTTCCGAGGAGGTTCTGATCTTCTTTCGCAGTTTGATAATTATTCTATTTCACCTGCTTTAAGGCTCGAAACAGAAAAGCTGATCGCATTAACGGAGTCTAATTTGTCTCTTAGCGTTTTTCTTGAAGAAGTTATGAGCAATGAAGCAGCTGCACCTGAATTCCTAAGTGGCAGAGATCTAGATGTGTATTATGCAAGCTCTGCAGTTCTTAGACATTCAGCACTTTTTTGGTCTTCTGAAGCAGAAGGAGGTATGAATGGGATTCAGTTTTTAAATACTCCAAATAGAGGAGGTAATTTGGATGGTTATGAACCTGACAATAACAGAGGAGGACCTAATCCTGATTATGCTTTCACTCCAACTGTTGTCATCAAATGGTGGAAGGTTATCCTATCAGACTGGTCTGGAGCAGTTATAAATGGTCTAGGAGGAATGGCTTTGGGAGGCCCTCCAGGTGCTGCCGTTGGATTTGCAGCGGGAGCTGCTACAGCATCTACTGGTGCTGTCATCAGTGAGTTACCTTAATAAATTATTGAGAACTAAGGCAAACTTCTGAGAATTACGATTCACAGAAGTTTGTTTTAAAAATATTAGCTATGAAAAATTTTAAAACAATCATTCACTTAACAATTTACTTTTCTATAATCGTTTTATTCTCCTCAAGTGTTATCGCTGATGAATCGATGCCACCATTTCAAGATGGAACTGTTGTAGGAATCAATTTCGGTAATCGCCCTGTCACCGGTACAACTAGATGTGGAGGGCTTGGAGTTTGTGTTATGCAGGTTTTACCTAACAATAAAAGCTCCTCTACCAGTGATTATGATGCACAAGGAATTGCCTATTTAGGTAAAGACGGAAGACTGAAGATAGACTTAGACAAAGCTTCTATTTCCGTATTAAGATCACAAGAGCAATTCAATAATTATTCTTTTAAACTACCCGACGACTTTGATCTACCAGGCGAATTAGTTCAAAATTTAGGAATAAAATCTTCTGGAGTAAAACTTAGTTCAGGCGATTATTTAGTCCATGAAAGTCAAGAGTTTTACACTATTACTTTCTAAGTATAAACGATAGATAATGTAATTCGATCTAAGAGTTAGCACTTACTTAAAAAGGATTACCACACACTAAATAGCTTTCCCGAATTCAATTCTTTTATTAAGAAAAGAATTTGGGAATGCTAAAAAAAATAAAGCTATGAAAATATTAATACGTATTGCAACAGCATTTACGCTTGTCACTCTTGTGTCTATAGTTCAAGCTAAAGCAAGTTCTATTCGAGATTCTGTTCTAACAGTTATGATTGCAGAAGCAGAGGATGAACTTGCATTAATAGAATCAGAATGGGACCAAAAAAGTCAAGAGATAAATCATCAAATATCTCTACTTGAGGATATCCTTAACAATACACCTAATGACACCCAAGAAAACATGAGTATACTAGTAAACGCCTTAGTGAAAAAAAATAAATTGGAGGATGAAAATCAAATGGTATTTTTAGAGTTTCAATCTGAATTTAGTAAACTCCGATATAAGAAAGGGATTGATTTAATAAAAATTATTTATGAAAAAATCCTTGGCTTAGACCACCATTTCACTTCTTTGCAAACACATCAGAATATATCTATGTTGTCTAATCCTAATTCTTTTCCAGAATTTTTAAACGCAAAAAATGTAATCAAAGATAAAATAGGTAAAAAGCAAGCAATAAAACTTCCCTCTATTTTTGAGTCTAATCCTTTTGTGTCTTTAACTTTTTCCTTAGTCGGGTCTTTCTTAGGAACCGGCGACAAAAAGAATAGAGAAAAAGATTTGGAAAAAATATCTTGCATTTTGGATTTCACAGTCAGGATGAATGCTGACCTCAAAGTTGTTTATTATGAATCAGAATTTTTAACCAGTAGTAATCAGACGTTAAAAGAAGAATGTTTGAGTTTGTTTAAAGATTATACTAAAGTAATTGATTATAAAGTGTCTTTATTAGAATGTAGAAAAGAAGATGACTGGGAAAATGTTTATGAAAGCTTAGACAACTATATCTTAGAATTGGACGATATTTTGAAAGACCCTGAAAAAATTAAAAAAGCTTATAAAGTTCAAATGGATATCGAATTTGCTATTGATCGTTTGTTAAAATTTATTGATAAATATAATGCATTCATTTCCCAAGGGGAAAAGTATTACCAGAAATTCCAAACTATTTTAAACAATTATAGCAATGAGTCTGTCTGTCAAAGTCAATTGCCTCACCAGTTTAATGATCTTAAAAAAGATGTAGCTAATTCGATTTCTAAATTTGATGAAGCATACAATATTTCGGAACTAAAAGGCTCTAAGCTAAAAGATTTAATCTATGGAATCTATGACTAATACTTGATTAAAACTATGACAATACTATTCTAATCTCAATTTATTAATTCAACTAATTACAAATATTGAATCGAACTTTTTTTAAGTAAGATTCTTAAACTAAATATTCTTTGCGCAAGAGGATTAAAGGTCGATACCGAAAAACCTGCCTGACTTTGTATGGGCTTAAATAGAGTAGGTAATTAATTATTATTTTTTAAAGTTTAAAGTTATGAACAACACTTATTTGAACACCTTAATTAAAATTTACCAAAATTTAAAAACCCGAGAAGTAGGTTTTATGCAAATCCTTCCTATTGTTGGACTTGTACTTTTTACCGCTTTAACTCCAACTACATTCCCCTCTGATCCAACAGATCAACAACAGGAAATTTATCAAAAAATTCAGGATCGTGAAGCTCGCTTTGATGCTGGAGAAGGAGAACTTCTTAGCTTAAAAGAATTAGAAGAATATGTCATGAAAACATTAGAAGATACAGGAGAATTCGATCCAAAGAATGAAAGTGATCTGGTTTTTTGCAGCATGGTATATTATTCTACAGGAGAACTTGCTGTTGGATATAAACCTGCAAGTGTAGAATCTGTAGAAGATCATTTAAATACTACTGATTTTAAAAACAATCCAGAGTGGCAATCATCTCGAAACTCATTAAAAACTGAAATAGTTCGTTTAAGTGATCAGTTTTCAGCACCTAGTGAAGGTCGGGGAGAAGGTCAAGAAGAAGGTTCAGATGCAATCAAAATTAGCGATATCGTGGAACAAGATAAATTGCCTTTTGTATACATCAATACAAAGAATATTGACCTAATAAAAATATTAAGAAAAAATAAATTTGTAAACATCCTTGAGCCAATGGCATTCGGTGCAGATTTATTTGGATTATTTGGTGATGCTCCAGGTTGCGGACAAGAAAGTATAGCGGAGGTAGAAGATTGGACAACAATAGAACCTTTTGGTTCTAAAGTTCCTTGGCATTATAAATTCTTACAAATTGAGAAAGCATGGCAAGTAACCCAAGGAGCAGGGACAAAAGTTGCAATGATTGATTTAGGAATTAGTCCAAACCAAGGTGCGCTTTCCTCTGGAGGATTTGCTCAAGGCGAATCTCAGAATAGATCGATTACTACTCAGACCACATACTATGATAATGGACCAAGTCCATACTCTGAAGAATGTTCTCATGGTACACACATGGCAGGAGTCTTAGCAGCTCCAAAAAGCGGTCCTTCTGTGGTTGGTATTGCCTATAAATCTGATTTTGCAGCTTATAAGTCTGCCGATCAAGTATTATTATCTAGTGCAGCAAGTAAAGCTGCTGTGATTAATGCATTCTTAGAATTGGCTGATGATCCTGATGTAAAAGTGATATCAATGTCAATGGGTTATATTATTAGTAATTCTTCTGTTCAATTTGCTGTTCAAAAGGCATTAAATAATGACAAACTAGTTTTATGTGCTGCGGGTACTTCTCCTTCATTATTGCCAAAAAACGTAATCATCTGGCCTGCTAAAATGAATGGTGTAGTTGCAGTGACAGGGGTTTATGATAGTTGGGGTACAGTAAATGATCATTGTTCAACATGTCATTATGGAGATCAAGTTGATTTTGTTGTGCCTGTTCAGCGATATGGCCAGAATCAAATTCTGGTTCCTACCTTAGGAATGGAAGGTTTGGATCCTGGAATTTCAGGAGCTTCTTCATTAGCGACTGCAACTATGGCTGGAGTAGCAACCTTGGTTCGAACAGAGTTTCCTAATGATTCAAGATCTCAAATTGTAGAACGATTACGTCTTGCTGCTGATTTCGGCAATGACCGTGATGATGATTTAGGATGGGGAATAGTTAATGCAGAATATGCAGTAAAAAATATTGTGCATCCAAACAACCTACCTCCTCTTTCTGCTTCTATCACACCTGCTCATATTACAATTGGTGATTCGGGGACATATACCTGGGAGATAAGTTCAACTAATGCTATGGCTCCAT
The DNA here is from genome assembly GCA_937921595.1 of uncultured Saprospiraceae bacterium. Taxonomy (GTDB): domain Bacteria; phylum Bacteroidota; class Bacteroidia; order Chitinophagales; family Saprospiraceae; genus JAHDHW01. The sequence goes on along the minus strand of CAKZTD010000166.1, from coordinate 650 downwards.
TGGGTTATAGTTGGAATCACGAAACACCAGAAAATTGTGGCTTGACTTTTAGTAATTGTTTCGCAACTGGAAACTCATACACTTGCCATGTAGAAATAATTGGACAGAATCAACATCCAGCTGCTGTAATCACTGCATACATCAACGAAATTGGTTATCCTAGTAGAACTGCTAGTGCATTTACGACAGCTGACCCTGGACCAATTGAATAATTTCATACTGACTTATGAAGAGAAAAAAAATACTTTTTTAGGAACATAAATTTAATTTTTAATTACGTTTCTGTTAAGGCTGTCGGAACTTTTTCTGGCAGCCTCTCTTCGTTTACAAGAATGCATCTCTTAAGAAAGAGATGCATTCTTGTTATAACAAACATTTCCAAATCCTCTCCTTCTAGGTGCTATAACATAGTACAATACTCCCGTCCAAGTAAATGAACGCTCCATAGATAAAATCATCATTGAATAACAAAAAATGTCTAATTCAAGAAAAAACAATGCAGTATACTCTTACTTTTGAGTATATTTGTTCAATGTCTTTTCGATTTTAAAAAGTTTTTTTTTAAAACTCCCTTAAGTGTATAAAAGATCACTCCCTTAACTTTTTACACTTTTAGAATTGTAAAAGACATAGCAGCATTTTTTGCTGTG
>CAKZTD010000165.1 GCA_937921595.1 uncultured Saprospiraceae bacterium | reverse complement strand
ATTATTATAATGGCGTAGTCAAGAGACTTCAACTCGGAAAGATAACTACCTCGGAATCTTTTCAAACCTTGATTCAGGAAGCGATGGCTGAACAACAAAAAGCTTTCGAACTGGATCAGAATATCCCTTATGTTCATAATGAGATGGGAATTCTTTACGGTTTTTTAAATGATAAAGAAAAGTCAGAAAAACATTATAAAAAAGCAATCCAATTGGCTCCTTCCTGGGCATTACCTTATTCAAATTTGAGTAGTTTTTATAATGGCAAAAAAGAATTTGAAAAGGCTATACATTATGCAGATACAGCAATTGTTTTTCGATCCGATTATTTCAATGCATATATTAATTTAGGAAACAGTTATCTCCAACAACAAAATTTGTTAAGCGCAGAGGTCAATCTGAAAAAGGCGATGGATCTCAATAAGGACTTTTATTCTTCTTATGAAAAAATGGGACATTTGTATTTAGCGACTAATAATTACAAGGAAGCGGATCAAGCATTTATTGAGGCTGATGAAAGAAAGGGGATTTATAAAACTATGTTTTTGGGAATGAATGAAACTATAATTCCGGCAGGTGTTCAGTGGGATCAAAATAGTATCAATCTAGCTGGAGCGACTATGTTTGCTGAAATGGAAGGGCCACCTTGCAGTTCAGTGGTTGCATCTGAATTAGATAAAAGGCTTAAAGCAAATCCGAATGATGCAGAAGCTTGGTTTGAATATGCACAACTTAATGAAGCAGAGGGTTGTATCAGAGTAGCGGTAATTCAATATGAAAAGGTGATAAAATTAAAACCGGATCATATAAAAGCGCTTTTAGCGCTTGGGAAGATTTATGAGAAAGATCGAGACTATAAAAATGCGGTAAGAATCTACTATATGGTTGTTGAGATTGATCGTGAGAATTTGGAAATTCTGACAAAACTCGCAGATATGCTTAATTTCAAACTGAAAGAATATCAAGCTTCCGTTCCGATCTATTATCGGGTCATTCGACTTACTCCTAAGGATGCTAAAATCAATCGAACTTTAGCAGAAATGTTTTTCCATCAAAACCGATATGAGGAAGCGGATATTTTTTATAAAAAACTAGTAAGCTTATTGCCGCAGGATACCTTATTGTTATTTGACCTGGCAGATTTTTATGAAAACTGGGAACATTACGAATCAGCAGAATCTTATTATCGGGATTTTATCGACCGTACAGACGATGAGGATTTAAAAAATAAAGCTCAATATAAATTCTTCCATTTATTGGTGAAATTGGAACGTTATCTCGAAGCAGAAATTTTGCTTTTAACCTTTGGGCACAAAAATGAAATTAAGATTTTTTATCAGGATCGATTAGCAGCATCTCCGGATAATGTTCACTGGTTATTTCGATTAGCAGAGCAGGAGTATGAAGCTAGAGGAACGGCTGAAAACACCATACAGAAATATGAAAAGTTATTAAATCTAGAACCGGACCATGAATCATTGACAGAGATTTATATTAAGCTCGGAGATTTATACGCCAGATTAAATGAGACGAATGAAAGTTCTGAATGGTATGCAAAAGCGATTATCAGAGATACTTCCAATGTAAATGTTTATTTTAAAATAATAGACAACCATCTGGGAGTCAACCAAAAAATAGAAGCGCTTTCCTATCTCGAAGTGATTTATAATAATCAAAAAATAAATTTCGAAAAAAGGTTAACGCTTTCCAATTTACTCACCTTAGCAGGAAGGCATTCCGAAGCAGAGGAAGTCTTAGATAAAGCAGCAGAAATCTATCCTTTAGATCTCGTTGAAATTTATGAGAGTTATAGCCTCTTATATATGTTGACCAAAGATCATCAAAAAGCAATTTTAAATAACCAAAAACTAGTAGAATTAAAACCTGACGACCAAGCAGATGTTGCTTATAATTTGACTAGGATTTATTCTGAAATGGAGGATTTAGATTCAGCACTCAATTGGTTAGAAAAAGCACTGTCCAAAGGATTTAAATATGATCGGGTATTAAATTATGACCCATCTCTAAATAATCTCCGAGTGCAAGAAGCCTCTGCTTTTGAAGCTTTATTGGAGCGTCATGAATTAGAGAAATTGTAAAAAAAAACTTTTAAAAATATCTGGTAACCTTTCGTTATTTGATCAAATATAAAAACTGATAAATATTTTTAGAAACAAACAAATTCAATTCATTAAATAAAAATTAAATTACTTATGACAAACCCCAGTATGAATTTTAAGAAATCAATGAAAACATTGACCTTTTTTGCATTACTATTTTTGATGATTCAGCCTTCGTTTTTGCAAGCACAAAAAAGTGCGAGTTCTGCATCAGCTACTTGTACGGAACGCGTAGTTGGATATGCAAATGGCTATGTTATTTTTGATTGTAAGCCTGCGAAAAAAGCAAACGTTTGTGCCGTTACTAAGGAGACTTGTGCGTGTGCTGCGAAAAAGTACAAAGGTGCAAAAGGCTGTATTGATGGTAATGGAAATGTCCAAGCAGTTACGATCAGAAAGCCAGCGAAATTAGAAACACAAAAAAACGCAACTAAAGCGGCGGCCGATTCGAAAAAGGCTACAGGAGAAAGAACATCCCCTGTCCAAAATGGAGAAGAAATGGGAACTCCTTTTGTAGTGCATAAACCAACAGGAGAAACGAATTGCCGAATCAGTTCTGCGGCCAATAAAAGTATGTACATTTCTGTGTTGAAAAACAGAGAGATAGGTTTAGTCAAAGGAGGAGATAGTGGAAGCTCCCGATTTGATTTTAAAGCCATCGATGCAGAGGATGAAAGCAAAGGTTTTTATTTGCTGACTAGAGAAGCAGAACCAAGAGCTTTAATGGCTGATGGTAAAAACTTATCCTTGCGAAATTTCAAAACCATGGATGGGAAAATGCAGAAGATCGCTCAATGGCGTTTCTTTATTGAGAAAATAGACAAGGAAGGGAATACGGAATATCTTTTTATGCCTCGTAATAATCCAACTAAATTAGTATTGGGTGTCAATAAAAATACTAAGAAATTAGAAATGGTTAAACGTGCAGGAGGTAATTCAAATTCTTTGGTTCCTGTGAAAAATGATAAAACCTGGAATTGTGAGTGTATCTTCTAAGGTTTGATGATTAGTCATTGGTCAGTAAGAGTTTGTACTTCACTGGCCAATGACTAATTATTTCAATTGCGAGTCATCTAACTACATAACACATCTAACTTACATGACCACATGGACTCACCCTTCCCGATTTGTAATACACCATCGTTTCAAAACTCCCTTCGTATCCAACTGGAAAATTAGGTTCGATTTTTTTCGAATTCTATAAATCAACCAAGACCCATCTCCCAATCCAATTTCCCGATTCGGTAGAGAATATTTGTCTAAAATCGCTTGTCGATTGTCTCCAATTTTAATTCCTTTTGAGGTCACAATGGAAGTTGGAATATCCAGATGAGTAATATAAAAAGAAGAAAATCCAACTTGGTTACCACGCTGATCTAGAATGTTATTTAAAAGCAAACGAGCATGTTTGGATTCCTGATAATATAATTCCTTTGATTTACCATTCTCTTTTGGAAATTTTCTAAAAAGATCTTTCTCTGGATCAAGGTTGATTCCTGTAATTCCGATACCATCTATTTCTTCTTTTATTTCTAAAATAGAAATATTGCGAGGAATATTATTTTCATCAGTTAATAGAATGGTTTTATTTATAGCAGCCAAACTACTATCTGGAGGGAGCTGAATCGCCTGATTAAAAAAGCTAAGAGCCTCCGTTTTATTTCCATTTTCTGCTTCGATAATTCCTTGCAGTGTCATCGCATCCGCTCTAGTGTTGTCCCAACGCCCAGTGTTATCTCTGTCCGCAATAACCAAAGAACTTAATGCCGCAGCCTTAGCAATCGCAAATTGTTCTTTTTTGATCAGAGGGTTTTTATCAAATGTTGCCAGCAATGCATGAGCACAACCTTTGTTGATATGTGCGATTGGATAATCTGGATCTTTAGCAATGGCTGCTTCAAAATTTTCAATAGCCATTTCTAACAATCTTCTCAAAGCATCTCTTTCTTCATCTCCTCGAGTACCTAAGCGAGAGTTTAAATCTAATTCGATTGGATAAATAAAATCTGGGCTTTCTTTTTCAATAAAAGAAAGCAGATACAAGACACCAATATTATTATAAATTTCCCGACTTTGAAAATCACGAAGCACTTCACGATAGTAGAACAAAGCATTGTCATAGTCCTGAACAGCAATCAAAAGATTCGCTGTTTCAAAGTAGTTGATCCGTTCGATTAATTTTTTTTCTACTTCAGTTGTGATCGCTTTTCTCTGTGCAAGAGAAGGATAATTATCTGATGTAGGAGCGATGCCTAAAGTATTAAAAAGGGTGTCTAAAAAAGAAGGGCCAAAAGCGTATGGATCATATCCTGACAGATAAGCGATAAAACCGCCATCCAAATCTGCTTCCCGTTCTGTTTCTGTACTTAGAGAATTAGCTAAGGCCTCGATGACTACTTTCTTCGCTTCATCCGAAGGGTTTGTTTTTATTTTTTTAAAAGTAACATCGCTCAAGTCTTTTTTAAATTCGATCGTGTAATGATTTTTTACACTATGATTATTGACATAATGAGCCAGTTCATGACCGAGTAAAAAAGCGATAATATTGGTAGAATCTTTTCCGAATTTCCGACAGGCATTATAAGTGGAAAGTTTGAAATAAACAGTATTGTTTTTATAATCAATCATTGCTCCTTTTAGTCTTTCATGTGGAGAAGGGAAAGCTTTGACAAATTCAAAATTTGGTTTGTCACTTGAAGTAAGGCCCAAGGACTTTTTTAGTTTGTTGAATACTGTATTAACGACTTCTTTTCGATGATCTTCAATTGGTTCTTTCGGCGATAGATTGACTGTAGGTCTGGAGTCTGGGTTGATATTAAAAGCAAAACAAGAGAATAAGGAGAATAGTAAAAACGCAATTGGAAGGGTTTTCATTTTAAAGTTTTTAGGGGTTATTTTAGATCGTTATAAAGATAGTGATTTATTGATAAATTGTCCAGTGTTTTTCAAGCATCTGGTAAATGATTTTCCATATAAAAGATTCTGTAAAAACGTGAAAGTTTTTAACAAAAGGAGTGTAACCTTTTAAATATTTGTCAAATTAAAAAGAATAGAGTGAAAACCGATTTAGAAGTATTTTATTTTCGTTATCTTGAAACAAATTTATTCAAAAAGCAAACCTCAAAAAACAACCATGCAAAGGATTTATTTTCCAATGCTTTTCTTTTTTATATGCCTAATATTAAGCATTCCTGTCGGAGTATGTGGACAGTCGGTCACTCGTGCCTTGGTAATCGGTATTTCTGATTATCAAGATGAAAAAATTCCTGATTTAAAATTTGCAGATCGTGATGCGGAAGCTTTTGTAGCATTTTTAAAAAGCGAAGCTGGAGGTAGTCTCCCTGATGAACAGATCAAATTGTTAACCAATGATAAAGCTAGCGCTGCACAGATTTTTAGTGCGATGGATTGGTTGATTGATGAAAGTAAGGAGAAGGATAAAGTCCTGGTTTATTTCTCTGGTCATGGTGATGTTGAAACAAAAACCGTCCGCCAGAGAGGATACCTTTTGGCGCATGATACTCCCTCTAATAATTATCGGATTGGCGCAGTAAGTCTTGGAGATTTAAACGATATTCTAGCAACGATCTCTGAAGGAAACAAAGCTCAGGTTGTTTTAATTACTGACGCCTGTCATTCAGGAAATCTCGCAGGTAAAGCAATCAACGGAACACAAGCTACGGCAACAGCTTTGATGAATCAATTTGCTAATGAAGTGAAAATCATGTCTTGTCAGCCAGATGAATTATCTCTAGAAGGAACTCAATGGGGTGGAGGACGAGGCTTGTTTTCTTATCACTTATTGGATGGCTTGACGGGGCTTGCAGATAAAGATGAAAACGCTCAGGTTAACCTTCGCGAGATTGAGCGATACCTGGAAGATAATGTCTCGAGAGAAGCAGCCCCAAGTAGTCAAATTCCCATGACTTTTGGTAATAAAAATACAAGAATTTCTTTTGTCGATGATGAGGCTTTGGCCAAACTTAAAGAGACAAAAATGGGAGATAGTGAAATGATTGCATCTGTCGATAGAAAGTCAGCAAATCTGGAATTAATTCTTGAGCAAGATTCAAGCCTCTTAGAATTATATGCTGAATTTTCATCTGCGATTGAAGAAGAATATTTTTTGCCAGAAGATCAAAGCGAAGGAAGATTGGAAGGAAAGTCGGCTAGCGAATTATATGATATTCTATCTCAGGAAGAAGCTCTAGAACCAGTACATAATTTGATGAAGCGAAATTTTGCAGCGGCATTGCAAGACAAATCTCAACAATCTATTATTGCTTATTTGAATGTTGATCCAGAGGAAATGAAAAAGCGATATTTAGATTTCGGAGCAAGCTACCAATCTAATCCTGCCTATTTAAAAAAAGCTGCAAGCCTTCTTGGTGAGGCACATTATTTATTTGATAATTTAAAAACAAAGCAATACTATTTTAAGGGCTTGATACTTCGATTAAATGCGGATTATACGGAGAATCCTAAATCTGCATTATATGATTCTGCTTTTGTTGCTGTACAAAAAGCTTTGCAATTTGATGACCAGGCAGCTTATGTTTATAATGAGTTAGGATATATTAATTATCGAAAGAGGTTATTTAAAGAAGCCATTTCTTTTTTTGATTCGGCGATGGTGAAAGCTCCTACTTGGGCGCTTCCTCTTGCCAATCATGCAAAGAATTATGCCTTTATGAGAAAGTATGAAGAGGCAGATTCGATGGGGCGAAAAGCATTAGAACTTAAGCCGGATTTTTATGGTGTATATAATACTTTAGGACTAAATTTCGAAAATAGAAATATGATAAATGAGGCTGTTGAAATGTATTTGACGGGATTGCAGTTTGATTCTTCTAATCTAGAAATGAATAATAATTTAGGCGTAATATATTTTGAAAAAGGAGAGTATGATGCTGCAAGAAAATATTTTGAAATTGCATTGAGGGAAGACTCTACTTATATTTTCGGACATTTTAATACCGCTGTTTGCTATGTGAATTTAGGGGATAGAGAAAAAGCAATTGTCAAATTTAAAAAATGCATTGAATTAAAACCTGAAGGAATAGAATCTTATATCGAATTGACTTATCAGTATATGTATTTAGAGCAGTTTGAAAATGCTTTGCAAGTTTTAAATACCATCAATGAAAAATGGCCAGAAAATAAAGAATATCATTTTGGACTTACTTGCTGGAACGCATTGCAAGGAAATATTAATCCCGCCTTGGAAGCTTTAGAAAAAGCTTTTCAAAATGGTCTAGGATTTGATCGAGTTGAATACGATTCGGATATTGATGCTTTACGAGATCAGGAAGGGTATAAGAATCTGATCAAAGAATATTTTCAGAAGGATTAAAATAAGTCAAGTTGTCAAGAACTTAAATTTCTTGACAACTTGACAACTTGATTACTTGCTCTTTATCATCTTGACAAAACTGCTAAACAGCAAATCGTTCTTAGGGTATTCTTTCATTGCTTTTTGGTAGATGTTATAAGCATCATGTAACAAGCCGTTTGTCTGCAAAACATACGCACTTCGTAAAGCCTTTTCCCATCCAGCTGCAGCGTTATAAGTTTCCGTATTTCTCAATTGATTTAAAATGTCATCTGCTTTTGTGGCTTCGACCAAAGTGATTTCTATTTTAGAAGAAAATTGATCCGTTCCATTTTTTTGTACTTCCCAGTAATATGGGACATCCATTTTAATGCCTTCAATAGTTGAAAGGTCAATGCTTGTCGTATTTGTTGTTGCTTTTTTTGTAAAAATAGGAAGAGCGTTTATATCATTTGAGTCATAAATATTTACGGTAAATCCTGTAATATTTTTACCAGACCAAAGGAAGGAAGTTTTTTTTGCCGTGACGTTTCCACCCGGAGGAGAGTTTCCTATTAGTGCATCACCGTCACCTGCTCCGCTAGCTCCGCCTCCTGTAGTATCTCTTTTAGCTTTACCACCACCAGGGCCGCCAAAGCCACTCGCTGCATTGAGGAAATTTAAAAAATCATCATCAACTCCATCTGTCATGTTTAGATTTGCAAGCGCGTGTTTTCCTTTTGAATTTAATTTACTCGTTTTCCCATCTCCCATGAGTGTCAGTACGGCTTTCTTTTTCAGCTTAACCTTTCCTTTTTTGTCGAGGATCGCTCCCTCTTTTATCTTTTTGTATTTCTTAGTTCCAGGTTTCGCGTATTTTACTTTTCCTTTGATTTTTAAAGCGGTAACGACCGGTATGATTGCAGGAGTAGCAGCTGAAGTACTACCAATGGTTTGTGCACCGAGTGACACAAAATGAAGTGAGAAGATAAGACTCAGTAATAAAATCTTTTGCATGGTTCTTAGAGTTTAGTACATTGTAAATTAAATTATTTAGTGTTTTGGTCGAGACTGGTTTTTGATTTGGTAATACTAGTCTGACGCGAATAGCCTCACTATTTAATGCGAACTTGAGAAAATCTAAACAAAAATAGAGGCCATCAAAACTGATAGCTAATTATTTTACAATGCTTTTAGGTTAACGAAGGAGTTTTAAAAAACTAGCTTTAGGAATTCAATCCTTCCAGTATCTTTTGACTTTCATCTGGAAGATTTTGTCTAATTAAAAAAGTAGAAAATAATTTCTTTATCAATAAATCATCTGGATTTTTTTTGTACAAATTTTCATAAATAATAAAAGCATCATAATAAAAATGCTCTTGCTCTAGTATGATGGCTTCCATCCATTGTTGCGTTTTTTCATCAGCTTCTGCATATCCTTCAATCCTACTGATTTTCTTTGATACAATCTTTTTCGTGTTTTCAATAAATTGGAAATTAACTTTTTCAGATTTAATCTCGGGGAGATATGGTTGAATATTAGAATCCTCTGATTCTTTATGAGAGAGAACTCGAACTTGCCAGTAATAAGTAGATCCTGGAAAGAAAAAGATGTTTTTAAAATCAATTTGAACAAAAGGTTTTTTACAAAGAGCATGATAAACCATCTGTTCAGTATCTGTATGGTAAATTGAAAATTGATAAACGGCATCTTCGGGCAATGTTCCGCTCCATCGAAAAGTAGCTTCGGAAGGGCCAATGTTTTCTGAAGTCAAATAGTTCGCCTGAATTGCAGAATTGCTTGTTGCGAATCCACGAACAGCACCGATGGAAGACATAAATTCCTGATGATATTCATCGAGGGATTTTACACTATCGGCATTGATGAGTCCTTCGTTGATGAAGCCCCAAAATTTAGTAGCGAAGCCTATGGTTTTGTTTTTCTTTTTTGCGATAAGCAGCCCCAAATCAAAATCTCCTTTCTCTTTAAAATGAAAAGTATGACCATGGTTTAATAATCTAATCTGTGTTCCTTCTTCTAATCGTACCAGTCCTTCTGCATCAATCTTCATTCCTGGAAGTAAGTTGATTGGTGTTGCAGGTGGTGGTGGAAAATAAACAATCTTGCCTTTCGAACTTATCACCATCACGGGATTCTCCTGAGCAATGACCAGAGAGCTTAAGAATAGAAGAGAGAGAGTAATGAGAATATTGATCTTCATAAAATGAATTTGTTTGTATTGTTTGAAACTTCCCAATGAGTGATGTGTAATAGGAGATTTTTTTTAATTCCAATGATACTCGTTAGCGTATTCTTGCTTGGATAACATTGTAAATATGATTTAAATAAATTGAAGCGACCACTGTTAGAAATGAACGCTTGTTATCGCTCATAAAGGAAGTCGTTATTTGTTTATTTGAATGGGTGGGTTAAAGGTTACCTGAAGGTACTTAAAAGTAGAGTCTAATTTTTTAAAAATGGTAAACGCTTTCTAATCATACTTTCGTAAATCATTACAAAATCATAGGTCAAAACTAAAGCTAGAATACCAGTATCAAAAGCAATTCGAATATTAAAATAATGAAAAAGTACGGAAATTAATAAGAAAACAAGAATGAATTCGAATATCTGAAGTGCTCGTGTAATTCCATGAAATGGCTCTGGAAATTTTCGATAAGTTTTTCTAATTAGGATTACATTAAAATAACAAAACATGACTTCCAGAATCCGAGTCAACCATTTAGGAAATTCAAAAATATATTTTTCCTGGAGTATCATCGAAATGATATTAGCATGGATCACCATTCCAAACATATCTGGTAAACTCCTGCCGCTATACTTGCTATTAAGTGGTGTGAAATATCGATCCCTCACGGGAAGGTTCCATTCATCTGATCCTAGGTATCCTATCAACACGATTTTGTCTTTAAAGGCAAAGGACAAATCCAGACTAGTATCTAAGACTTGAGATTTATCGAATTGTACATAACTGTTAATGTTCGTGATATAATTAATCCGTTCTGTTTTATTATTTCTACCGCTAAGTTTTTGAGCTGCTATAGAATCGGTTAAGGATACGATCGCCGTTGCAAAAGCTTTCTCTATTCCATTTTTTGTTTTTCCTTCAGGACTGAAAAGCCGGACAGTGAAATTGTCTTTAGAAACAAAATTAACAAATCCATTATGACTGATGTTTGAAAAAATAGAGTCGACGAAATTATCGACTTTGAAAATTTTATCCTTATTATCATATGTACCGAGCTTGTTGGCCAAAACTAGGTTCGGTGTTTTTTTTATGGATTCAACTAAGATGGAATCTATTGTAGAATCTTTGCGACCTTCTAAGAGAATATCAATTCCAACTGCTTTGGGATGATAAGGCCGAATACGATTTAAAATCATGGCTAGTTCCTTTCGATCAGGCTTACCGCTATTGATCAAAACTATCTTTTCTTCAAACTCTTTAGTTTCTGCATCTTGGAATCTGGAAGAAACTATATCCGTCAGTTCATAATCTTTTAAACCATGATTAAAAGGGTCAAGGAAATGTAAGTTGAGGCGAACAAAATTAAGCAAGCCAATAAATAGAAAAATCAGGATAGTGACGACTATACTGTGAGGTTGAAAAAGTTTTTTTATTCGGGGTCGTTTCATGTTTTGGTTTGACAGAATATCAATCTAGCATGCAAAATAATAGATTTTTAAAATCGAAGGTAACCTTTGTTAAGATAATCAAATAAATGTCTAAATTAGTATAAGTTATTAGATGGACTTATAAAAAAATATTCCGTCTGTAATTGTTTTGTTAAAAATAGACTTCTTTGTTATAAACCTCAAAAGATTAAAAATGAAACGAGTTCTCATCTTTGTTTTAACCTTTCTATGTAATGGAGTTACCTTGTCCGCTCAAGATTTGCACATCCATTACGATGCTCAAACTTCAAATATTCGCTATGTCTTAGATGGCAAAGAGGTTAAGTCTCCCAAAGTCAAAAAGGATAGGGATATTTATTTACATGTAGAAAACTACAACAACTATTTATACGATTTGGAAGTAGATGCCAATAATCAAGTATTAAAGGTTTCTTCGGGAAGTGGTGTGGGTAGTTTCTTAGGATTGTTAGGAGGCGGTACAGGAGTTACCGGTATGGCAAATCTTGGTGGCTTTGATTCTGGCGCAGAGTCTGGCTGGCAAAATTTAAATACGATCATGGGAGGTGGAACGGAGGCGGAAGAAGAAGAGGAAGATGATTATGGTTTTGCTGGAGGAAAGGTACAAACAGAAGGTCAGATTCTTCAAACAAAAGTTATCCAGCTGATGGGTGAAATGGCGGAGACAGAAAAGGAATTTGTCAAGATAGAAAAGGAAATGAAAGCGATGGAAAATGTACAAGAAATGCGAGAAATTGTTTTGCAAGAAGTACAAAAAGTAAAATACAATGAACACCTAAGTCCGGATCAGGTTAAGAAAATGTCTATGAGTTTTTTGGAACGAATTCTCGAAGTAGAAGGAGGTCAAGAACTTGATTTAGATTATGTGATTGAAAAAGGAGATGATCGAAAAAGACTAGAAGATAAGATGCTGCGTCTTGAAAAAAATAAATCTTTATACATCAGTCAACTCAAAGATTTGAAGGAGACAGGAGAAAAACTGAAAGATATAGATATCAAGGAAGAATCTTTTTTTCAGTTTGTGGCTCAAGTCGTTGAAGTCGACGAAAAATCTACGAAAGTATTAGAGTCTGTAGATGCGGAAGAGGAAAAAATAAAAAGCATGTTTGCCAGTGCAAGCAAAGTTGAAATTCAAAAAATGACGAGTATCTGGTATGAGTATGAAGCTTTGACAAGCAATACTTTTTCTTATACTTATCGTGGCGAAGCGATAGGAGATCGCACGACACTAGGACTTACTTTTTATAAAAAAGATACTCTAGGGAATCGTGTTTCAGGACCAGGGATTACTTCAGTTCCAATTAAGGTGCCGGTGTATGGAAGTCTAAAAGTAAATGTAAGTGTAGGTCTTAGTTTTGGGCAATATCTGAATCAACCACAATCTTATTTTGTGAGAGACAGTGTTATCTTATCAGAAGATGGCGATGGCTTTATTCCTGTGGTTACTTCCTTTGTTCACTTTTATCCGCAGCGTGTAAGAGATGTAGTTATTGGCGGATCGTTTGGTATCGGTGTACCTCTTACTGGAACAGACGGGATAGCTTCGATCAATTTCTTTTTGGGCCCAAGTCTTATTTTTGGAAAGAGTCAAAGGATTGTTCTTAATGCAGGCTTTATGGGAGGTCGAACCAGTGAGCTTTCCCAAGGCTTGAAAACAGGAGATAATTTATCAGGCTTCGCAGAAATTCCGACAAAGAATAAGTATCAGTTAGGTTACTTTGTGGGAGTGTCGTTTAATATTAATTAACGATTTGTAAGAGATCAAAATAATCCATTACTACTAAAAGTAGAAATAAAAAAAGGCAAAATAAATTTTCTCTCTACGAAAATATTTTGCCTTTAAATATAACCCCTTTGTTATTTGTTTTTCTTGTAGAAGTAATGTCAGTAGTGGAAAAAACCGGGTCTATTTACACAAATAAATCGACCCGGAATTTACTCCCTAAAGTTTTGTATTATATTGTTTGGTCCCTTCTGGCTAGTTTTCAAAGTGTGTGTTATTAGGATCATTTTAACAATGCAAAGATAAGCCTCATTAGAGGATAAAAACATCAGAATAAAACCTAATTTTTAAAATCGGTATAATGCTTAGATGAATTATTTTTTTGAATTGAAAAGAGTTGAAGATACGGCAGTGTAAAAAAAAGCACACTGGTACAAGCAGCCTAAACCGCTTGACCAGTGCTGTAAACCTCCGCTCTCATTATCTTGAATCTCAGGTACTATTCTATATCCGAGAAATTGTTTTAATGTAAATTGTCTTGCCCTTTTCGACAAAGTTAAGTTATCAATTCATCGTAAACAATGGGGAAATACCTAATATTGAAAAATAGGTATAACGCTTAGTTTACTAAGTATTTATAACAGTTATGTATTCTTAACTAAAAATGAATCTAGCTAAAAAAATGATAGGTCGTGGTGTGGAGGCGGTCTAAATATCTTTGGTCAAAATGCATCGAAATACCCGAAAAACGAGAGTGAAAAATAAAAGCAATAATACGTTTGGAGCCTATTTTGGAATAGGGTTGATTATTGGCTTATATGTTTTAGTTTTCAAAAACAAAAGTAAAAAGCAAAAGTATTTCACATAGGAGAAATCTTTTGCTTTTTTACCTTATCTCTCTCTCAATTATTTGAATATAATTACCCAGAAATAAATAAAGAAGGTTCATGATCTTCCAACATTACTTCATTAAATGGTAGAATGTATTTATTTGTTTGTTATTTCAAAGTTAAGCATATATGCTGTTAGATATCATAGGCAAATAACCTAAATTGTAGGAATAGGTGAAATGCCTATGTTAGGGAATTGTAAGAGTATTAGGTTTTAATATTTACTTTTTGTGGTTTATTCTCTAGCAAATCCTCAATAGTAGAAAGAAGGTTCAGGGTGTTGAAATCGACAGGGAGATAAGCGCTTGCACCCATTTTTAAGAACGCGTTGGTAAATATCTTTTGTTGGTATAAATGTAGAACAATGATAGGAGCAAGAGTCATTTTTTTTATCAGTCTGAGTAATTCCTCATTACTAGTTATTATTTCAGATAGATTTAAAATGATGATGTCCGCTTTTGAAAGTAGTTCTTTTTCAAGTATTATGGTTTGTCTTACATCCTCTTCTCTAAGATAAATACGTTGGACTTCAAATTGCTCAGACATAGAATCAACAATGGCGTTGGTTATAATTCCTGTACCTGATAATATGATAATCTTAGTAGAACTCATAAAGCACAATTCAAGTTTTTAGTGAATACTTTATGAATGGGGAACTTCAAAAGTGTCTATACAAATTTACTATATAAATTGCAATGAGAGGTCAGTAAATTGCCTAAAAACAAGATATAGGTAAGTTGCCTAGAGATCGTTAAATAACTCATGTTTGACCGCATAGAGAACCAATCCAGCCACATTTTTAGATCCTGTTTTTTCCAATAGATTTCTTTTATGGGCATCTACTGTCCTAATACCTATGAATAATTTTTCTGAAATCTCTTTATTAGAAAACTCTTTTAATATAAGATGAAGGATTTCTAGTTCTCGATCTGTCAAGGGAATCTCTATTGTTTTTTTTGCTTTTTCAGG
The DNA here is from genome assembly GCA_937921595.1 of uncultured Saprospiraceae bacterium. Lineage (GTDB taxonomy): Bacteria > Bacteroidota > Bacteroidia > Chitinophagales > Saprospiraceae > JAHDHW01. Next base: position 1,078 of record CAKZTD010000165.1, on the reverse strand, counting down.
AGTACCAGTCAGTGTGTTCATAATTGCTTTGGTGACTTGAGGGCTGAAGTAAGAGCCCTCTTTTGTGATTTGATCGATAGCAAGGGTTAATTCTTCTTGATCACAATTTTTCAATAAATAACCAGCAGCACCAGCAGCAAGCATTTGTTTGATGTACTGACTTTCATTGTGCATGGTGAGTGCAAGTACTTTTATGTGAGGGTGATTTCTGGAAATTTCTTTGGTACAAGTGATGCCATCCATTTGTTTCATATGAATATCCATGATGATGAGATCTGGTGTTGATTCCTTGATCAAATCCAAAGCGTCAAGGCCATTAATTGCCTCTGCTACTATCTTATATTTATTTGTTCTCTCTAGGTGAGACTTGATGCCATCTCTGACGATTTGATGATCATCTACAAGCATTATTTTGATCATAATTATTAGTGTTATTTGCTAAATAATTTTTTGAGCAGTGTCTGTGTTTTCAATTTGCTAAAACTTCCTGAGTATCTATTTTAATTGTGATTGAAGTTCCTTGCCCTTGCCGACTATCAATATCTACATGGCCAGAAAGTGCATTCACTCGGGCTTTTATGCTATCAAATCCAAAAGAATGTCCATTTCTGTTTAGAATATCGAACCCTTTTCCATTATCCTCAATCGTTAGTAAAATAGCATCCTCATACTTCATCAATTGAATGGTCGCTTTTGAAGCTTCTGCATGTTTTAAAATATTATTAATAGCTTCTTGAGTAATTCTAAATAAGCTTAATTCCTGATCAGAAGAAAGTCGTTCTTGAAGATTGGAGTAAAATATAAATTGGGTTTTACTAGAGTTTGAAAGATCTTCGACCAAACTTTCAATGGTCTCGAGGTAGCCAAAATCTACAATAGATTGCGGCATTAGATTATGAGCGATATTTCTGCTTTCATTAATTGCGATATTTAAAAATTTCAAGCCATTTTTAAATTTCAATTGATCATGGTCATCCAGTTGTTCGATATTATTTTTTAAATGAACCAGATTTAAAGATGCTGTCGTCAAGTTTTGTCCAAGGCTATCATGAAGTTCTTTAGAAATTCTTTTTCTTTC
>CAKZTD010000164.1 GCA_937921595.1 uncultured Saprospiraceae bacterium | reverse complement strand
TTGCTCATCAGGAATGAAATCCGTTATGTTTGCTGCGCAAAGCATTATGCTTGGACAAAATGATATCGTTGTTGCCGGAGGAATGGAAAGCATGTCTAATATTCCTTTCTATGTACCTAAAGCTAGATTCGGATATAAATTTGGAAATGGTCAATTAATCGATGGCCTTTACTATGATGGATTAATGGATGCTTATGGTAAAATGGCCATGGGGAATTGCGCTGACGCTACTGCAGAAAAATATAAATTTTCTAGAGAAGAGCAAGATGCTTTTGCGATACAGTCTTACAAAAGAGCTGCAGCCGCTACCGAAAGTGGTGCGATGGGAGAAGAGATTATTCCAGTAAGTATTCCGCAAAGAAAAGGAGATCCGATCATCATGAAAGAAGATGAGGAATTCAAAAAAGTAAGATTCGATAAGATCCCTGCTTTACGTCCTGCTTTCAATAAAGACGGAACCGTAACTGCAGCAAATGCATCAACCATTAATGATGGTGCATCTTGTATTATCCTTGCCAGTGAAGCTGCTGTTAAAAAACATAAATTAAAACCAGTTGCTAAGATTCTTTCTTTTGCAGATGCTGCTCAGGAGCCTCAGTGGTTTACCACTACTCCACCGCTTGCTGCTAAAAAAGCATTAAAAATGGCTGGCTTAAGAAAAACACAGATCGATTTCTTCGAAGTTAATGAAGCTTTCGCTGTTGTAACTATGGCTTTCAATAAAGACATGAAACTTAAAGAAAATAAAGTAAACGTTCATGGTGGAGCAGTTGCCTTGGGTCACCCACTTGGTGCTTCTGGAGCTCGTATCTTGACGACCTTAAATAATGTTCTTCATCAGAAGGATGGTAAAATTGGACTTGCCGCTATTTGTAATGGTGGTGGTGGTGCTTCTTCAATGATTATTGAAAAGATCTAATTCTTTTTTAGACACGAAGCGCTCGAAAGAGACACGAAGCCCACAAAGAATTATTGATTTCTCTGTGGGTTTCGTGTTTTAAAACCAGACTTATTATGTATAAATTTTCGCTTTTCATTTACCTACTTTTTCTTGCCTGTAGTTCTCCCCCTATCTCCGAGGTCGCCTCTTCTTCTTTTGAAACTTTTCATACTGAACACCGAGGTCATCAATTTGATGTATTCCGTCTTGACCCTTCTAAAACTAATCTACAATTCTATCTCGCAAATAACCAGGGAATAAAATATCGGAGTTTTAAAAAATTTAAAACAGCCGTCGAAGCTAAAGGACAAATTTTAAATTTTGCAATGAATGGCGGAATGTATCTCAAGGATGGAACCCCTCAAGGGCTTTATATCGAAAATGGAAAAATGATTCAGAAAGTTAATACGACTCAAGAAGCTTATGGTAATTTCTACTTACAGCCAAATGGGATTTTTTATCTTGAAAATAAAAAGGGATATGTCAATACGACCAATAATTATTTAAAAGACAATCCTGCTCCTGACTTTGCAACACAATCCGGACCAATGCTGGTCATCAATAATCAATTACATCCAGTCTTTGTAGAAGGGTCGAAGAATATTCATATTCGAAATGGAGTAGGTATAGATAAGAATGGAATGATCGTCTTAGCGATTTCTAATAACAAATTAAACCTCTTTGACTTCGCTATGTTTTTTAAAGAAAAAATGAATTGTAAAAATGCGCTATATCTCGATGGCTTTGTATCTAAAGCTTATATCCCAAGTTTGAATCGAATGGAACTGGGCGGAAACTTTGGCGTAATGATCACTCACTCCTCACCTATCACTCCTCACCACTGAATTTAATTCATGTGCTTCTTAATTTCATCCAGCAAGGCAAATCGAGGTACTTCTTTATTTAGAAATTTTTTCATTACATTAATCAAGTCTCTGGTCATGTGCTCATTAAAACCTAATCGTAATCCAATTAGATAACACATTTTTTCTTCCTCTTCATGGATCTCCCCATCAACCGACATCGTAAATAAAACGTAATACAAAATCGTCATTCGCTCTTGTTCCGGAGGAGGTGGTGTCATTTTAAAATCTTCTGGATGCAGAACGACTTCTTCAATATCATCAGCCGATAAACCCAATTCTTTGGCAACTCCATACACAAACTTCTTTTCAATGTCATCTACTTTCCCATCAGCAAAAGTCATTTCAACCAATAAGCCAATGACCGCTTTTCTACGTTCTATTTCTTTTTGATAATCTCCAAACATGGTTACTGAAATTAAATATTTTTTAAAAAAATTACTTCCCTAAACATTATCTCTAATCTACTTTCCTTTTCCTTGCAACAAAACCAACACCGTGTAAAACAAGATTTTAAAATCCAAAGCTAGGGACATGTTCTCAATATACAAAATATCAAACTTAAGTCGTTGTAACATTTCATCAATATTCGAAGCATAACCGTATTTCACTTGACCCCAGGAAGTAATCCCCGGCCGTACTTTTAGAAGTTGTTTATAATGCGGAGCTTTTTCAACAATCTGATCAATGAAATACTGTCGCTCTGGTCTTGGCCCAACCAATGACATATCACCTTTGATGACATTCCAAAACTGAGGTAACTCATCCAACCGCCACTTTCGCATCACCAATCCCCAAGGTGTAATCCGACTATCATTTCCCTGAGAAAGTTGAGGACCAGAAGACTCCGCATCAACATACATGGAACGGAATTTATAAATAAAAAATGGTTTCCCATTTAGACCAATTCTTTCTTGTTTAAAAAAAATAGGCCCTGAAGAAGAAATCTTTACTCTTATCAAAACGTAAACCAATATCGGCCATAATAAAAATAAAAAGATTCCGCTCGTCAACAGGTCAATCAATCGCTTGACCAGTACTTGCCATCGTGGCATCAAATCTCTTTTGACCTCAATCAATACTGCACCATAAACATGACTCATCTTGACATTTCCTAAAAGTATGTCGTACATATCTGGAATAATCTTAACCTGCACCTTATCATCAAAATCAAAAAGCGTATTCAAGATTTCTCGTAAGTAACTATGCTCCGTATTTTCAATCGCGATGATCACTTCCTCTGCTTCTTTTTCTTTTACGATCTTTCCTAAATCTTTAAGTTTACCAAGTAAAGGAATATGTTTTGACAATAGTTTTTCACTCCCTCCATTTGCATCAACAAATCCTAAAAAGTGATTCCCCAAACGCTGCTTCCGACTTGTTATATCTTTGTATAAATCAAGGGCTCTTTTATCACCACCAACCATGATCGTGTTATAGGTCATCAGACCAGATTTTAATCGACGACTAGCTCTCGTCAATAAAATCATTCTTACAAAAGAGGTCAATAAAAAATGAAGACTAAATAAGGTAAGAAAAGAATAAAAATAAGTTCGATAATCACGAACAAAGTCATCCAATATCAAAGTAAAAAACAAAAAGAATACACCCAGAAAGGTAAGAAAAAAGGTACGAGCCAAAGTGGCTAATCTCGACAGTCGATAGATGTCTTGATATTTGTCAAAAATAGAATAGAGTAACAACCAACCAATGGGAATGATAATAATCCCTAGCCAAAAGTTTTGATCTTCTTGAAGAACAGTCCAATTGATGGGAGCGTTTTCAACTTTTTTTCGATATAAAAAAAAGAAAGCCCAGGCCAACATCGCAGAGATGAAATCGGCAGTACTGTAAACCAAAAAATCAATTCGACGCCGACGTTTCATGTGGTATCCAGATGCAGTTTTCCTACGGTTCTAATAAAACCGCAATGTTTTGTCTAATCTTTTATAAAATCAATATCTTTCAAAGGTAATGCAATCTTTTCAAAATCACGATGTTTTCCATCCATTGAAAAGTCTATAGAAATTTGACCCTGTTGTTTAAAAAACAAACAACTTCACATTGTCAATCATCACTTCCGCTTCTTCATAAATAAACACCCCATCAACTAATGGGATTTGAGCGGCTATTCTAATTCGATAACTATCAACGGTCTGCTCTTTCAACAAATCCATTAATTCTGTAAAATTAAAATATACTTTATTCCAATCTTCTTTCGGATTGAGTCCATATCGCAATTCTGTAAATACATCCTGTCCAAAACTATCATATCCGGTAACTCCAACAAAGATATTTACATCACCTTTATAATCTAATTCTAAAAAAGCTACATCGCCTTGTCCCGGAAATTCTAGGATCGGACCACTTAGCCCTGAAAGCGAAGGTTTGTCTTCATCATCCAACCGAAGGATTCCACTGTCCCCTTCTTTTGCTCCTATATCTGTCTTTTCAAATTCTGAGAAGTTCAAATTCGAATCATCAAAATTTTCATCAAATACATTCTTTGCTACTGACTCATCGTATTTCGTATCAGGCTGAATCGTTACCGTTTCCCCTGGAGTCAAAGTGACCGTCGTAGCATATCTTTCATAAAAAGGATAAATACCTGGCGTCTCAACAATCCCATTTTCTTTAATCCCTGCATCGAGAATAATATTAACTTCTCCGCTTCTCAAAACAGGAATTGTTCTCGGTAAATTAAACGCTCCTAAAAATTCTCCATCAACATAAATCCAACCATCCGTTATTTTAGTAGAGCTACTTCCTCCTGGCTCTGGCGTATAATTAAATTCCTTGATTTCGATGTACGCAGGAATGTCTTCTTCCGGATTAATGATATCACATGAAGTGATAAAACTAAAAATAAGAAGGCTTAAAAATATTTTTATAAATTTCATATTTGTCATTGCTGTTTGAATGATAATGCCAATCAGGGCTTAAAATATCGTTATTTTTATTTGTTCCAAGCTAAGAAAAAACGGCATTAGGTATTAGGTTTTCGGGCTCTCCTAATGCCAAACACCTAATACCGATTACGTTCAAAATAAAATTAAGCTATTAATAACTTTGTTAATATCTTTCGAATCTCATTCGCATTGATATAAAGATTGTTGCTAATAATCCCAACAAACTCTTAAGGTCAAAGTCTTTTAATCTAATATAGATTGCAAAAGCAAAATATTATCTGTGTAAATAAAATCAGGACTCATTTCAATCATATCGATAGCATCCCGACGAATTTTCAAAATACCTAACGTAACAAAAAGTCCTTGCTCATGAGCTGCTTTGATTGTTGCTTTAGAAGCTGATCCAAAATTACTCGATAATCCAAAAAAATTATGCTCCACTGCCTGTTCTATCGAACTTTCACTAATGAGCGTAAAATAACTGATCTGTAATTCATCGATCTCAGCTTGTAGTTTTTTCAAAAAAGAAAAGTCAGCAGATTCCACAATTACCCAATCCTGACAATTATACTTTTCAAAGATCGCTTTTAAGCTTTCTATATAAGCGGCCTCAAAGTTACTATAATCAAACGAATGCGGGCAGTCAGGCGATGTCTTTAAATCCAAAAAAATATATGGTTTCGACGTTCTACTGCTAAATCGCTTGATAATTGTTTCCAAACGTACCAGCTTTTGGTTATTAAAATTCTGAGTATTAAAGCCTAATACATATTTACAATCGTCTAATTCCTCCGCTTCATATTGATGCAAACAGCCTACACAATCTGTCAAAGTCTGTAATCTCGAATCATGATACAAGAACAAAATGCCATCTTTACTCAATTGAACATCTACCTCTACTCCTTCAGTGCCATATCCTTCAACTGCTTTAGTGATCCCTTCTAAAGAATTGGAAGGTAAGTTAACTTCCGTCGAAGGGAAGCCCGCTCCCCCATGACCAATCACTCCTATTTTGTTATTTCGAAGGTTTTCAATTTCCGATAAGTCAGCTTTCTGACAGCTATTTATTCCCATCAATACAACCGAAATAATCGATACAAAAGCCAGCCTTAAGAGAAATAGTCTTTTCATTTTTAAAAATGGTAGCCACAATAAATTCTTACTTGTCCACTGTATCCTTTAATAATATCTATTCTTTCATCAAAGGGATCAATCAATCTTTCGATGTATCCGCCTCCACCAATGGTATTTCCAATACTCCAGTTTTCGTTTATATAATATTCCAAACCATAAGAAATATGAATCTCATGAATACTGTTTAAACGATTGAACTCCAGCTCATCATACTCAAAGAGTACCAATTGATACTCCAAGGTTGCAAAGGCATTAAACTTTGGAGAGACTGGAAAAAGCCTACGGTATCCGGCCTGTAATCCCCAAGGTGTATCGAAAAGTGCATTCGCATCGGAGTACACCACTTTGGGGCCAGCAAAGAAAACGTTATTTCCCTTGGTTCCTGTATAAGCTAAATTAGCATTGTATCCGGTGAAAGACAAACCCGTTCCTAGCTCTATTCCAGATTTCCAATTTTGATCTTGGGCGATCAAATTGAAGGAAAAAAGTAGACTTAATATGAGAAAAGGTATTTTCATAAAATTGTTATTCAGGAAAACAACAGCTTATGTGGTGGTTTTGTTATGAATATTAAAAAAACATCTTCCATCTTACGATCTATGCTTTCCTATTCGCTCCGCTACTTCCCCTATAATCTGATGTGCTACTTTCAATGCTCGATATCCATCTTCAATCGAAACGATCGGTCGAGTATCTTCTTTGATGCATTTAGCAAAAGTTTCCAGCTCCATTTTGATCGCATTCACTGCTTCTGTTTCTAGCATCTCCATATGAACCAATTTGATACCTTCATCGGTGTGCAACTCGAGTTGATTTCCATCTTCCGGTAAATCAGGATCACCAGGATTAAACAGGCGAATAACTTGAGCATTCTTTTCTAAAAAATCCAAACTGATATACGCATCTTGTTGGAACAATCGGAGCTTCCGCATTTGCTTCATGGAGATTCGACTAGCTGTCAAATTCGCGACACAGCCATTTTCAAATTCCAAACGAGCATTACAAATATCTGGTGTTTTACTGACCACAGAAACACCACTGGCAGAAATACTTTTCACCTCTGACTGAACTAAATTCAATACCAAATCCAAATCGTGAATCATCAAATCCAAAACAACGGAGACATCTGTTCCTCTAGGGTTGAACATCGCCAGTCGATGTGCTTCGATAAACATCGGATCAACCTTCATACTCCCCAAAGCCAATAAAGCCGGATTAAATCTTTCGACATGACCGACCTGAACTTTTACCTGATGAGATTTACTTTTTTCTAAAAGTTGCTCAGCTTCTTTTATCGTATGCGTTAATGGTTTTTCTATAAAAACATGTTTGCCTTTTTCAATCGCTTGAAGTGCCAGTTCAAAATGCGTCACGGTTGGTGTTACAATATCTAGAATATCTGCAGCATCAATTAAAGCCTCTAAATTAGTCCACCGTTTTACTCCTGCTTCTTGAGCTATTGTTTCTGTTTTTTCATCCAGATCATAAAACCCGATAAATTCATAGGCCTCAATCATTTCAATACATTTCAAATGAATCTTCCCTAAATGTCCAACACCAAGTAATCCTATTTTTAGCATGTTCTTATTTTTGTAAGTGACGGATCAAATTTATTAATAATTCCATCAAACAATTTAATATCCTATGTTTCACAAAAGTAAAAAAGCCTTTGACCATATAGACAGTCAAAGGCTTTTTATTTTTTGTCGCAAGTTTGGAAACTTGCTTTATCTGGTTGTTTTAAGCTAACTCGCAAGCGAGTCTTAAACTTAAAACAGTAAAGTGTTACATAGACGATCCTCCGCCCATAGACGTAAACACATCGTTGATCAATCCAAAAATCTGCTCTAATGAGTTGACACTTTTATTATTAAAATTCAAGTTCATCACAGAGTTAAGAGATTTTCCGATTTTTTTGTCAGCAGAGATAGTAATGTTATTGAAACTGTCTTTCCCCATATTCATCATCATCCCTTCTGGTCCTTCGGTACTCACACCATCCATTTCTGCTAATACATTCATTGTCGCAGGAATATTCCAAACCATATAAGTCGAACTAGTCATCATTTTCGCAGCGTCTTTAACTTTCATCAGATTCTTTTTCTTGAAAACCTTCTTTGCTTTTTTAGTAACAACATTCAGGTTATTAGAAACAAGGATCATATCTTTTTCAACTTTCATAAAAACATCCATTGGCATATCCGGAACTGCAACTTTGAAGTATCCTTTTACTGGAGTAATCATAGAAGATTGTTTCGCAAGGTCAATCAATTTAAGAATACCACCTTTGTTTTTGTGAGACATCATCATCACAAACTCAGGTAGTTTTTCTTTTCTCAATTCTTTAACCTCTTTCTTATTGAAGTCATCATCAAATTCATAAGTAGTTACTTCTTTTTCAAATTCTTTCATTCCTGTAACGACCATAGCTACATCACCATTCCAAAGTTTGTACACTTCATCAGAAGTCATATCAACACCCATTCCTTTTAAGCCTTCTAAAGCCATGCTTTCATATACAGGGTATTGAGCCAACATTGGATTTTCAGAAGACTTGATAATGTTCACCAGTTTATCAAGATTGAAATTAAAAGACATAAACCCAAGGTTATTCTTTGGCATGTATTTTAAAAACTTCTTATTGAAAGGAGCATCACTTATCTGGCGATAAATGTCTAATGCTTCATCATTCATGAAGTAGTTAGATTTCAACTTGGTTTGTCCTTTGTCAAAATTAAGACCAACAGACATATAAGAATCCTTGTATAAACCTGACATAGATTCCATCATCATCTTTGCCATTGGATCACCTCCATTTCCTTGTAGTTCATTAGACATTTTTGCGAAGGTCTCATAATCAGCGAAGAAGTTAAAATCATCATTACCAACATTTGCCATTTTGAAAGTCGCATGTGTAGCAATGGAATTAGTACCGCTTCCTGCCATGATAGATTTCATCCATTCATTAGCTGCAGTTTGTTTTCTTTCTTTATGAGCAGTATAATCTTCATCACCTTCATATTCTAGTTCTACTCCAGAGATAACAATTTGATTATTATTCCAAGCCATGTTCATTCCTTCTTGAGCAACGTATTCCATGTTACCTGATTTTTCAACAGGAACCATCGCTGCAACATAAGTCTGAATCAATTCATCAAACTTTGATTTGTCAGCAACCTTAAGGATATAAGCCATATGGACATTTTTGCCATCTACTTTTCCAAAAGCATAAGAAGAAGACATCATATCCATTCCAAAGGAAGCAGGATCATTAATGAATTTTTTAATCTCATCAGCCATTGGGCCAGCTTGCCGAGTCATTTCATCCATTCCCATTTTAAAGAAATCAAATTCTTTTAGTTTCGAAAACTTAACTTTAGAATTTAATACCGAAGGGTTCATCGTCATTACGAAAGTGGCATCTTTAGGAATACTGTTTTGTAGGTTTTGTGCAAATGTAGTTGTTATAAATAAACAAGCTACGAGTAAAGAGAAAATTGATTTTCGAGTCATCGGGTATAATTTAATTTAATTGAAGTTTTTACAGATTGTATAAATAGAATTAGAAGAAGTTTAGTCCTCTATTTTATTATCGGGTTTGAATTAATAAATCAAAATGTGTTTAGTTTTTCACTTAGAAAATTCACTAAATTAAACTTCCTAGTCATTTGTTTATTGAGAATATCAAAAACCTCCTCCGAAGTATTTTTTGATTTTGATTCTCATTTTGATTTTGATTTATTTCGATTTTAATAATGAACAACATTTTCGATAGATTTCTTCCCAGTCAAAATCTCCGCAAAATTACTTTCCAGTTTCACTGCTTTTTTACTTGGAGCTACTTGAGCTTTCGTGTTACTCACTCTCGAAACTGGTTTATCAAATCGATAAATGCTAATATATTTTGCCGACTCCATAATAAAACGAGCCGTAAAATTTAAACCATCATATTCTTCTTGGGTAAAATTTAAATCTTTCAGATATTTGAAATATCGAGTAAACTTTCCAGCACTATAATCGAAGTTACTTTTTTTGATTGTTGGAAAAGGAGTTCGATTCAATTCACTCGCTACTTTATTGATTGCCGTATTGAGTGTTTTTACATTATCGAATTTTCCACTAACGGTAAAAATGAAATCCGTAAAATCGCTATTGATATTAATATTAGTAAGGCCATCTACTTTAGCTAAAGCACTTTTGACATTCCCAATCTCTTTTTCAATTTCGGACTGAGAAGGTATTTTTATTCCTTGGACTTCTTCCATTTTCATATAGTTCGCTAGGTTGTCTTTACTTTGACTCATATTGATGGTCAAAAGCATATCACCGGAGCCATTGGATTTCATATTCACTTCTTCAGTTATTTCAAAACAACTGGAAAAAGAAAGGCTTAAAATGGTCAAAAACAGGATCTGAGATAAAATCTTCATAATTAAAATTTACTTAGGTTAATCATTCTTACAAAGAAACGAATAACGGTAGCAATATGTACTTAATGTAGTTTTAATGTTTTGTTAATAGACGAAAGCTAAAAAAACATGGATAAGGATAAAAAAATGACTTACAAATCCCTGTAATACATCAAAATAGCTCCAAACAATGTAATTAATGCTATCAAAACTGTGGCCATTTTAATGGAATATCGCATATGACGAACAAATATCTCAATATCCCCTTGAAACGCTGGATATTTAGGATATATCTCGCTCTCCATTTTACTTTTATTAAAAATATGAGCTGCTCCAAATTCGACTCGAGCTTCTACCAATCTACGGTAGACCTTAAACACGCGCACCCTAAAATAGATATTGAGAAACAACATCGCTATAAATAGGCTAACGACAATAGAAATTAGAAGTACGTACATGCAAGGTTCATATTTAGTCCTGCAAAATTAGAACAATTCGGAGAAGTAACAAATCCAGATCATAATTCCTTTTGTTTTCACCCATTTGGGTGGTGTATCGGGGTTCAATATACTTTAGTTTTACAATCTCGGGATTTACATAGATTTGTTTAAACCCTGAGTTTCAAAAAACCAAATAATCGATCAAGGTCTCCCCTAAGAAACTGCGCTAAGATTTAGCATAAAAATCTTCCTTGAAATATATGGCTCGCTGGTAGAATACTGGTGGGCTATTTTTATTTAGTTCAAAAAAGCTTCGATCTTTTTAACAAGCCATCTCTTTTCTGGAAGAACCGGTATTTCTTCTATCTCAATATTCAATGCTCTTATTTTTTGCACATCGCTTTTCTGAAGATAAAAAACTTGATTAGCAATATTTACAAAGCTTCTATTTGCATGGAGGTGTAAATCACTGATACTGCTTTTATTTTTTGATAGATATTTTCTAAAAGTATTGACGGAGTCATCGATCAATTCAAAAAGCTGCATTTCAAAATAGACCTTTAATCTAAGTCGACGTTCAGCAAGCTTAAAATAGGTATTCTTTAAATTACAAACATTTAAAATATCCAGTGCTTCAGAATACTCTTCTTTTGCAAAGCACAACATCGCTACGCAAAGACTATGAACATCATCTTCTCTATTTTTTGAATAATCTGAGTGATCTTTCAAAAAGTCATCTGCCCATGAAAGCTTATTTAAAATAATCGCTGATGTAAAAATATTTAAGAAAATAGAAACCGTGAAAAATACAGGGTCATTAAAAATTCCTTCTTTTAATTGAAAATTATACAAATCAAAAAGTTCCTTGTAATAGGCTTCTTTTTTTTCAAAAACTATTCTAGCATTGTTCTGAATAATCGCAAAAAGATTTCGAATATCAATTCTCGACAATGTTTTGTGATGTTCAAAAACTAAATCTTTTAATTTAAAATAATTCGTTTTCTTATTCTCACTTTTCAATAATTGCAAATTACTAAACCAAATCTGAACGGTAGGAATTTCAAAATAAGGACTCTTCGGAATATACTCTTCTAATTCGTCGAGTAACTCAAAGGTTTCAACTTTTTGAGGAGAAACTGCTTGATGATTCCATTGATGACATAGGTACATTAACTTCTGTACTAAATAATATGCATCCAAGGCACTAACTGTTCTTTGGTAATTGATCCCAATATTTTTTAATTCTCCTTTGAAAGATTCCAGAAGGCCAAACTCCTGTTTGATTAAAAATCGTTCATAGAAATAATTCGAATCACGTAGAGGGGATTTGTCATTTTTTTTATTGAGTTGGCTCAAATGTTGATCGTATTCATGAATCAATTCATTCTCTTTTAAAAAACTTAGAAAATGGATATCGGCCCAGATACCATTACCCGCAGCATCCTTTTCATAATGAATAAATTTAAACACCAACTTATAAAGTTTTGAAGTCAATTTAGTGATGGCTTGCTCTTTAAAATCTTCCTCTCCAAATACAAACTCAAAAGCTTTCTCCTCACTTAATTTTTCTTGATCAAAATTTGGTGCAAAATTTAAAAAAAACTGAAGCAGGCTTTTCAGTTTTTCATTTTTATTAAAAAATGGCGACCACACAAAGTCTTTAAATCTCCGTAACTCCGAAGTATTAAATTGGGCCAATATTTTTATCAGCTTAGTCTTTTTCATTTAAGCATTTTCATCCCTTTGAATGGTGAATTTCTGGGATATTTTAAAAATAAGGTAATTGGAGTTACAGGTGTTAAGGTAGTATTTTAATTGCTTATTGGAGGGAAAAATTAACTTATTTATTAAAATTCTAAATTTTTAAAAACCGATGGAGAACTTATTAAAAGGGATTTTTATTTCAACTTTTTTCTTGTGTTTACTTCTATTTAATGCTTGCAGTGATACGCCCACAAGCAATAACAATACAAATACAAAAGACACCAAAAACGTCACAAAAAATACGGACACTAACAACAATACGGTTAAAAGTCTAACGGTGCCTCTGGGTGGTTCACCTTGTGATCGACCAGCCAATGTCACCATTGCAAATGCTGTTTATCAGAGTGCTGGCAATTATACTTTAACCTATTCCTGGAATAGTGTTCCTGCTGCTACGGCTTATGAATTTGAGTTATTAGTTAATGGTAACACTGCATTTCAAAACTTGTCTGTTACCGATACCTTTCTCATATTCACCCAAACTATTTCTGCAACAGATGTAATCAACGCTTCTGTAAAAACAGTTTGTGGAACTGAACAGAGTCCAACATCCAAGGAATCTGCTGAATTTATCTATAAGAATGGAATAGCAACAGATGAAATTATATTTTTAGCTAATCCGACAAGTACAGTTTCAGATATTTGTGGTATGACTTGCCAAAAACTCAAGTTTACAGGCGGTTCATTGTTAAACAGCGACGGCTCAACAATCACTTTGACCAATGCTAGTTCAAAAGTGTATTACTTTGACTTTGATGCTATAAAATCTTGTATTGAATGCTCTGGAGGTACTGCTCCATTAGTTGACCCTATAGCATTTAACGCCTGTTTGCGCAGTCCACTCAACCAATATTGGATTTTCGATCCAAATCAATATACTATCTGTAGATAAGCGACAGAACAAAATTATTGATGCGTTTTTGAATTTGTAAGATAGCGTATTAATAATATCACTTGATCAGTGATCAGGTGGGTTCTGTCTAGTAACTTAAAACAATTAATTATTCCCTCTGCTCTCGCATGACTTGTCATGTGGGAGTTTTTTTTTTGGGGATAATCATAAAAATAGGTAATTGGTAATACTTAAATCACCTCATATATTTGTATCAACAAACACAATTACTTTTAGTCGTTAACACTTTTAAATGATTTATCAGATTCCCAAAAATGAATAGATTAGATAGTTCTCCCTTAAAAACAAGATCAAGTTATGAAAACCCAAAATTATTAGAATGCTATCCGGACATTGATTACGAAATGATCCCGATAAAAGATGATAATAACTTTGGTGTTGGTCAATCAAATCGTTTTTCCATTGATCAATTACCTTATTCGAGCCTTAAAAACATATTAAAAACTGCACAGCATTTCAAATTGGCCGTAAAACCAATTTCTGAAATTGACAACAGGCTCATCAATCCAGTTTCCAAAAAGATGGAAATCACCTGTATTGTAATTAGTATAGATTCTGGCTTAACTGTTTTACTCCCTTTGGAGCAAATTAAAATATGCAAAAAGACAAAAAAATATACAAAGCTCTTTTTGGCAAATGGTCAGGTTTTGAAAACTGCAATTTCTTTTAAAAAATTAAAAAAGCGTCTTTTAAAAAAAGGATTTACGACAACGAAAAAAGCCATTTAGAAGCATCAAGAAAATAAGTTCTCTTTAATTAGAAAGACTGTAATTCAAATTTTCTAACTCCGGACTCCCTTATCTGGAGGCTTATTTTTTTGAAATGCTACTAAACGTAAATGTTTAATTTCATTTCCCCAAAGATGAATACATCGTAAAATCGTAATCCCCAAAGCCAGGCAGCTACCGTAGTCTATTCTCTCACATCCTCTCCCTTTTAACGGTAGCTGTCATTTTTTTATTCCCGATTTGTCAAACAGCAAATCATAACAAACAAATATTTCTCCCTTAATTACAGAGGATGCATCGCAAAGATTTGTGATGCATCTTTTTTTTTCTATTTTTAGAACTGAAGTCGTTTAAAACAAAACAAACATTCTAAAATGAAACGAATTATCCTAGCTGCAATTTGCCTGTCTTTTGCAATTCAATTAATAGCTCAGAAAAAAGACCTCAATTATTATCTTCCGGATATAAAGTATGATAAAAATATTCCTAGTCCAGAAGAGTTCTTGGGCTATCAGGTAGGTGAATGGCATGTGAGCCATGATCAATTGGTTTCTTATATGAAAGAACTGGCTCGAAAATCGGACCGAATGACCATCGAGACTTATGCTAGATCTTATGAAAATCGGCCTTTACTTTTACTGACTGTTACTAGTCCTGAGAACCATAAAAACATAGACAAGATTCAAAAAAGTCATCAATCACTTTCGACCTCAAAAGATGGTGCTAAAATGAATACAGCAAATATGCCTTCTGTAATTTACCAAGGCTATAGTGTCCATGGTAATGAAGCAAGTGGAGCCAATGCTGCTTTGCTTTATGCTTATTATCTCGCAGCGGCTCAAGGTGCTGGTATTGAAAAAACACTTAAGGAAGTTATTGTCTTATTGGACCCTTGTTTCAATCCAGATGGATTACATCGATTTGCAGGTTGGGTGAATTCTCATAAAAGTTATAACCTTGTAGGTGATGGAGAAAGCCGGGAATTAAATGAAGCCTGGCCTGGAGGACGTACGAATCATTACTGGTTTGACTTGAATAGAGATTGGCTTTTATTGGCTCATCCGGAGAGTCGTGGACGAATCCGAAATTTTCAAAAATGGAAACCAAACATCTTAACTGATCATCATGAGATGGGTAGTAATTCTACTTTCTTTTTTCAGCCAGGTATCCCAAGTAGAACAAATCCTATTACTCCAAAAAAGAATCAAGAATTGACACAGTCAATTGCAGAATACCATGCTGCAGAATTAGATAAAATTGGTTCACTTTATTATTCGCAAGAATCTTTTGATGATTTTTATTATGGAAAAGGAAGTACTTACCCTGACGCTCAAGGCTGTATTGGAATCCTTTTCGAACAAGCAAGTGCTAGAGGTCATTTACACGAAAGTACTCATGGCGACTTGAGCTTTCCTTTTGCAATTAGAAATCAATTGACGACATCCATGTCGACTTTAAAAGCTGGTCAAGGTTTGCGAAATGAATTGTTAAGTTTTCAACAATCGTTTTATAATAGTGCAATAAACGAAGCGACCAAAGACAATAAAAAAGCTTATGCCTTTTCAGCGCCTAATGATCAGGCAAGGTTGAATCATTTTTTAGAAATTCTTTTACAACACAAAATCAAGGTTTATAAAAATAATACGACCTTAAATATTGATGGAAAATCTTTTTCAAAAGACAATTCTTTTGTTGTCCCGACCAGTCAGGCTCAGTATAGATTAATCAGAGGAATTTTTGAAACGCAAACTTCATTTAAAGACAGTTTATTTTATGATGTTTCTGCTTGGACATTGCCTCTAGCATTCAATTTAAACTATGGCCCCGTAACTGGTAAACTTGGTTCACTAGGCGATCCGCTAACAATGGATGATATCAAAAAAGGAAGTTTCAAAACACAAGGAAGTGATTACGCTTATCTTTTTAGATGGGATGAATATTATGCTCCAAAGGCTTTGTATCATTTACTTAAAAATGACTTGATTGCAAAAGTCGCCAATAAGTCCTTCACCGTAAAAACTAAGACAGGTGCAGAAAATTTTGGCCCTGGCACTATTATGGTTCCGTCTCAAAACCAAAGTAAATCTGCTAAAGAAATTCAGCAACTCATTCAAGAAGCTTCTGATATGGCTGGCCTCCGAATGTATAGTGCAAGCTCTGGATTTACACCGGATGGAATAGATTTAGGAAGTCCTAGTTTTAGTTTGGTCAAACAACCAAAGGTTTTATTATTAGTTGGTGATGGTGTGACCAGTTATGATGCTGGAGAAGTTTGGCATTTATTGGATCAACGATATCAGATGCCAACAACGCTTGTTGATGTCAATGATTTTTCTGGTGTTGACCTTAATAATTATTCTGTAGTCGTGATGGTCAACGGTTCTTATTCTCGATTAGGAAAAGGAGCTGACAAATTAAAAGATTGGGTCAAAGGTGGAGGAACGATCGTAGCCATGAGAAATGCAGTGTCTTGGGCAAAAGGCCAAGGACTTGCTAATGTCTCAACTAAAAATGACAAAGGTACAAAAGATACTGCTCGTCGTCCATATTCAAAATTATCGCCAGACCGTGGGTCAAAATTTATTGGTGGTTCTATCTTCGAGGTAAAACTTGACTTGACGAATCCGCTGGCTTATGGTTTTAATAATGAAACGCTTCCTGTTTTCCATAAAGGAACGAGTTTTTATGACTTACCAAAAAACTTGTATGCAGCTCCAGCTATTTATTCCGCACAACCTTTATTGGGTGGATATATTTCTAAAAACAATTTAAAAACAATTGGAAATTCTGCGGCAATTATCACCTGTCGTGCTGGTCGTGGTCGAGTGATTTGTATGAGCGATAATCCAAACTTTAGAGCATTTTGGTACGGCACAAATAAGCTCTTCGCAAATGCGATCTTCTTTGGAAATACGATCAGCTCGGGAGCGATGGAAAGCCCTACTCCAACGAAGAAGCAGACGGAGGAAGAAGCGGAAGCGGAGGCGCATGGGCACTAATCCTGACTCGACAAAGTCTTGTCAGGAGGGATAGATTCCTTCGGAATAGGGGTATTTCCGACTACTTCGTGTCGGAAGGGATCGATTCGCCAGAGGCGAATAGGGATGGATCGCCTGCGGCGATAGTGGGGATACTGCTGGAATTGATCTTTCGTTTTAAAACCGGAGGTTTAGATATATAGCTAAAAATAGGAAAGCCTTCGTTTCAAAAGAAACGAAGGCTTTTTATTTTAATCTATTCCGAATACTAAATTTTATTTCGAAACTTCACTATTGCCCCAAGCAATCTATCCCTTCAAAAAAGCGCAGCGATTTTGAACAATCACTATTATCAAAGATGATCTATCCCTATTTCGATTTATCGGAATCTATCCCTCCAACAAGCTTTCAGCTTTTTGGATCGCCGCGTCCAAGCCGCTAGCGTCTTTTCCACCAGCAGTTGCAAAGAAAGCCTGACCGCCACCACCGCCTTTGATTTCTTTTGCTAATTCTCGTATGATATTACCCGCGTGAAGATCTTTCTCTTTTGTCAAACCTTCAGAGATGGTCACCATCAACTGAGGTTTTCCATTGACCTCTGCACCGAAAATAATTAATGCATTACCAAGTTCTTGCTCTAGTTGATAAGCCAAATTTTTCATGGCTTTAGTATCGTTCAGCGGTAATCTTTTTGCGATAAAATTCACCCCATTGATATGCTTAGCTCCGTTCTTCAAATCATCTTTTAATCCACCAGCCTGAGCAGCCATCATTTTCTCGATTTCCTTTTTGAGGTTTTTATTTTCCTCTTGTAAAGCCAGTACTTGCTTAGGCGCATCCTTAGGATTTTTGAACATCGAACGAATCGCATTTAGTTCTGCTAATTCTTTATTGACGAATGCTTCCGCTTTCCCAGCGGTGATTGCTTCAATACGACGTACCCCCGCAGCAACAGAAGTTTCCACCGTAATTTTAAACAATCCAATATCGCCAGTTGCAGAAACATGTGTTCCTCCGCAAAGCTCTCTTGAAAAATCTTTATCGAAAGTAATCATCCGAACTTCATCACCATACTTTTCTCCAAAGAGCATCATAGCTCCAGCTTCCCTAGCTTGGTCTAAAGTTAAAACATCTTCTTCCAGTTGAATATTCTCTCTAATTTTTTGGTTGACGATTTTTTCAATTTTTGCAACTTCTTCTTCTGTCATTTTTTGAAAATGAGAAAAATCAAAACGCAATCTATTTTCATCAACATCTTGTCCTTTTTGAACCGCATGTTCTCCCAAAACTTCATGCAAGGCTGCATGCATTAAGTGAACCGAAGTATGATTCTTTGAGGTTGCCATTCGCTTAGGCTGATTGAGTTCTGCCTTTACGGATACTTCCACATTCTCCGGAAGTTTTTTGACAATATGAATGATTAAATCATTTTCTTTTTGTGTATCTATAACTGGTATTTTTTCTTCACCGAAAAATAATAATCCGGTATCTCCTCTTTGTCCTCCACTCTCTGCATAGAAAGGTGTTTTGTTTAAAACCACCTGATACTGTTCTTTATCTTTTACTTTTACGGTTCGGTATTTTACTACCTTTACATCATCAACAGACATGGAGTGATAGCCTACAAATTCTACTGAAGGATTAGATAATAGATTGGTCCAATCTCCAACTTCTTTTTGAGCATCAGCTCTTCCTCTAGCTTTTTGAGCATTCAATGCTTTTTCAAAACCTTCCTCATCTATGTTCCATCCTTTGTCTCCAGCAATCAATCTTGTTAGATCAATTGGAAATCCAAAGGTGTCGTATAATTCAAACGCAACTTGTCCATCCAGCAAATTATTAGAAACTTCTAAAGAGTCAATTCTTTTTAATCCACCTTCTAATGTTCTTAAAAAAGATTTCTCTTCTTCTAAAACTACTTTACTGACAAAGTCTTTTTGGGCATGCAATTCTGAAAATACATCTTTAAAAGCATCCGCTAACAAATGAACTAGCTTGTGCAGCATCGGTTCTTTTACATCCAAGAAAGAATAGTAGTATCGAACCGCTCTCCTTAAAATTCTACGGATGACATAACCTGCTCCAGTATTGCTTGGAAGTTGTCCATCTGCAATGGTAAAACTCACTGCTCGAACATGATCGACCACGACTCGCATTGCGATATCTGATTTAGCAGAACGGTCATAACTAAATCCGTATTTCTTACCGGATTCTTTTTCTATAAATTTTATAAAAGGAGTAAAAACATCCGTATCATAATTAGAAGATTTTCCTTGAATCGCCATGCACAGACGTTCAAACCCCATCCCTGTATCAATGTGCTTATTTGGAAGGTTTTCTAAACTTTTATCTGCTTTTCTATTAAACTGAATAAAAACGAGGTTCCAAATTTCAATCACTAATGGGTGATCCATATTAACTAAAGATGCTCCATCTACTTTTGCTCGATCCTCATCAGAACGAAGATCCACATGAATTTCAGAACACGGTCCGCAAGGCCCTGTGTCCCCCATTTCCCAAAAATTGTCTTTTCGGTCAAATTTCAAAATGCGATCTTCCGGAACCAATTTTTTCCAGATATCAATCGCTTCATTATCCGCTTCCAAGCCATCAGAAGCATCTCCTTCAAACACAGACGCATATAATCGATCTTTATCTAGGCCATATATTTCTGTCAATAATTCCCAAGCCCAGTTGATTGCTTCTTTCTTGAAATAGTCACCAAACGACCAGTTACCCAGCATCTCAAACATCGTGTGATGATAGCTATCAATTCCTACTTCTTCTAGGTCATTATGTTTTCCAGAAACCCGGAGACATTTCTGAGTATCCGCAATTCTAGGTCTTTTAGGTTCTTTATTCCCCAAAAAGAAGTCTTTAAATTGGTTCATTCCCGCATTTGTAAACATTAAGGTCGGATCGTTTTTGTTTACAATTGGAGCAGAAGCTACAATTTGATGGTCTTTTCCTTCAAAAAAGTCTAAAAACTGTTGGCGTATTTCTTGAGCTGTCATCATCTATGATAATTATCTATAAGGTTATTTTTGAATGTCATTATAAATGCAAAAATGGTTTTTTTAGTTCCTCTGGTTTAAGTAATATTATATAACGAATTGAAAGGCACTCTGTTTCAAGTATTTGTAGTGCTTTCAAGCCTTTTTCCTACCCCAAATCACACATTTTTTTGCTAATCGAAGCATTAAAAAGAGAAATTCCCAAAACTATATTGTTATACAAAATCACCATTTGAATGTCATCCCTATATTAAGTAATCAAAAAAATGACACTCGTATTGTGATTATATTTAATGTTATAATTTATTTGTTTACAATATTAGAATAAAAAATAATATTAACGTAAACTGTTGGTAAATTTTCATTAAATGTTTTGAATATTCAATTAATCGCAATTAACTTTGGCGACGAATTCCTGAAAAAGCTCACCATTTCATTTAAAAAAGTGGGACAAAAGTAGGGATTTTTAGCTAACGAATCTAGAGTTAATGAGAAAAGAAAAGTTTGTTTATAATACACAGACGCTGAGATATGAAAAGGTTGTAGAACCTATAAAGATGAAAGTCTTTAAAATCTTAGGCTTCTTGTGTGCATCAGTAGTAGCTGCAATCGTTATTGTCTCTATTGCCTTTACCTACTTCCCTTCTCCTGAAGCCCAGGCATTGAAGCGGGAAATCAATCAGATGAAAGACGAGATGTCTGTCATGACCCATGATTTCGGAATCGTTTCAAAAGAGCTTGATTACTTACAAGATAGAGATGCGAATGTTCACCGAATGATTTTTGGAATGGATCCAATTGATCAAGATGTGTGGAATGGTGGTATTGGTGGAGTTGATCGTTATTCTAACTTGACCATGTATAAAAATACAGGAGCTCAAATAATCGATACAAAACAACGTATTGAAAAATTGAAACGTCAATTGGTTGTACAATCTAAATCTTTGGACGATGTTGAAAAACTAGCCGCTCAAAGAGAAGACATGTTGGCTTCGATTCCAGCGATCAAGCCTGTACGTTCTGATCAGTTGAAAAGAAATATCCGATCTCTTTCTGGTTTCGGAATGCGGATGCACCCAATCTTCAAAAGAAGAAAGATGCATACCGGTATAGATTTTACTGCTCCTAAAGGCACACCTATTCATGCTACTGGAAATGGAAAAATTTATTCCGTAAAGAATAAGAAAAGTGGATATGGTACACACGTGATCATTGATCATGGTTATGGTTACAAAACCTTATATGCTCATATGAGTGTTGTGGATGTAAAGCAAGGCCAGAAAGTAACACGTGGACAGATTATCGGGAAGATTGGAAACACTGGAACGTCTACTGCTCCACACCTTCATTATGAAGTAACACTACAAGGTAAAAAGATAAATCCTATCCACTATTGTATGGATGGATTGACTGATGGAGAATACCAACAATTGGTAAATATGGCAGCAACGCCTAATCAATCTTTCGATTAAGATTTAAAAAATAATCTATAAAAAATGCTTCTCGTTTTACGGGAAGCATTTTTTTTGCTTAAAAAGAGGAGATCAGTTTTAGAAATCTAGTCCTCTTAGTCTAAAAACTTGCTTTTCGTTGAATCGGAAAGCAAGTTTTTTTTATTTTGGAAAATGGAACCACCAAAACTTCAAAAATTTTGTCGCAACTGTACTTTCCCCTTAGCGGAAAATGCTAAGTACTGTTCTAAGTGTAGTCAAAAGAATACGGATGGTAAGGTTCCTGTTTTGGAGTTTATCAAAGAGTTTTTTACCAATTTTTTTGATGTAGATTCTAAATTATTCCTAACCTTTTTTGCGATTTTTATTCCAGGAAAATTAACCATTGAATATTTCAAAGGCAAACATAAAAGCTATGCTAGTCCGGTACGTTTATTTCTTTATGCGGGGATTACGCTTTTTGCATTTGTAATTTCTAGGACACAAAATGTCGATTTTGGGCAAGACAAGGGGTATTATAAAAAAAGAGTAGAACAAGTAAAAGCTAAAAAACTAGTCAAGGATAATATCAAAAAATTTCAAACCGAATACCAAGATACTAGTTTACATTACCAATCTGATAGCTTAAAAAGTTGGATTATTAAAGGTATTGGAAAAGGGATTCCTGATGCTGACTCTGTACAAATTGGAACGTTTAACAATGACGATATACAAGGGACAAAAATAGCCTCGAATGATTTTGTCAATCTAACTACTGATTCTCTTATTATCAAATACAATATCAAAGGAAGTTTTCAAAGAATCATTTTCTCTCAACAAGTCAAGGTTTTAAGAGATGGCAAAGGCTTATTTCATTATTTTATCGGAAAACTTCCTATTGCGATTTTCTTTATGATGCCATTTTTAGCTTTTATTCTGAAAGTTTTATACGCTCGAAAAAAGAACCATTACTTTGTTGAGCACCTGGTTTTCTCTTTTCATTATCATACGTTT
>CAKZTD010000163.1 GCA_937921595.1 uncultured Saprospiraceae bacterium | reverse complement strand
AATCGCTAATTTTCAAATTCATTTCGCAGATCATTAGCACCAGTTGACAGACCAATCCTCCTGCCTTGCATATCAAAATTGTTCCACCTCAATGTTTCGTCGATATTTGTTTTATACAAAAAAATAAAACATCGAAATATGAAACGTTTAATCCTAATTACCTTCAATCTAGCATTCATCTTCAATTGGGCTTATGCTCAAGAATTATCCCAAACCATTCGAGGAACCATCATCGATATCGATAGTGAACTTCCATTAATCGGCGTCCAAGTAATCATCCCAAACACGGAACCTCTTATTGGAACAACAACGGATGCTGACGGTCGGTTTAGGCTAAATAAAGTTCCGATTGGTCGTACAAATATTCATCTATCTTATCTAGGTTTTGAATCCAAAACAATCAGTAATGTAGTTGTCAATTCAGGTAAAGAAGTCATTCTAAATTTGAGTATGCAGGAGTCAATGATCCAGATGAAAGAAGTTGTAGTCACTGCCAATAAAAACAAAGGAGAAGCTTTAAACGACATGGCACTACTGAGTACTCGTTCGATTTCTCCAGAACAAACCAATCGCTACGCAGGAGGATTTAATGACCCTTCACGAATTGCTGCAAATTTTGCAGGAATCAACACCACAGGAGATGGCGGTAATGATATCATCATTCGAGGGAATTCTCCAAAATATATTCAATGGAGATTAGAAGGTATTCAAATCACTAATCCAAATCACTTTGGTGATCAAAGCGCTGTTGGAGGATCGGTAAGTACTTTGAATAATAATTTATTAGCTACTTCTGATTTTCACACCGGAGCTTTTTCTCCAGAATTTGGAGATGTACTTTCTGGTATCTATGATGTAAAATTGAGAAATGGAAATAACGAAAAGACAGAAGCAGTTTTTGGTTTTGGAATCCTAGGTACTGACCTGACTTTAGAAGGCCCATTTAAAAAAGGATACGCTGGCTCTTACTTGGTTAACTATCGTTTTTCTGTTGCTACTATTATAGATAAACTCGGATTAATTGATGTTGGTGGTGTTCCAAAATTTCAAGATGCGGCTTTTAAAATTGTATTACCAACCAAGAACAGCGGCACTTTTTCAATCTTTGGCTTGAGTGGCTTGAGTAGTTTTTTATTTGAAGACGTGACTCCTCAGATTTGGAATACACCTGGGGATCAATTCATGAATGGAACGATCAATGAGGATTACAACAAGGATGCTCATCTTCTAAATGTAGGATTAAATTATACTAAGAGTATCAATAAACAGAGCTATTTGAAAGCTAGCTTATTGTATTCTAATGAAGGTATCGAAGATCAAGTTTTCGAATCTAGGATTTTAAAAATCTATGATAATGAAGGCGAATACCTTAGAGATTCTACGCTAAGTCGAGTCCCGAATTATCAAGGTAAAAATAGAAAAGGCAGCTATCGAGCAGCACTTACTTACAACACTAAATTGAGTGCTAAAACCAAACTTCAGATTGGTAGTAAATTCGCCACTATTGACTATAAAAATAAACAAAGTCAATTACAAAACGATGCCCGATTTACTTTACTAGATTTCGACGAAAAAGTAAGTAATCTCCGGAATTTTGTTAGTATAAAACATAGACTAAATGAATCCATTACATTAGTCGGTGGATTGCACAATATGAATGTTTTACTCAATAATAAAAGTACATTAGAACCTAGACTTGCTTTTAACTGGCAACTTAATAGCTCTAGTTCTTTCCATGCAGGATATGGAAACCATAGCAATATGGAAAGTATCCATTCTTATTTTGCAAAAGTCGAACAAGCAGATGGAAGTATCATCGAGCCAAATAAAGATTTAGATTTACTTAAAGCGCATCATTTTGTTATTGGTTATAAAAAACGTTTTGGTAAAAACATACTTGCCAAGATTGAAGCTTATTATCAAGGGCTTTACAATCTTCCGGTGGAAAATAATGACACCAGTTATTTTGCGACAATCAATGAAGGCTTGGAATTCAAATATGTAGATTTAGTCAACGAAGGAACTGGCAGTAATTATGGTTTAGAATTTACACTCGAAAGGTTTTACGCGAATAATTATTATTACATGATCAATGCTAGTTTATTTCAATCAAAATATAAATCACTAGAAGGTATCGAAAGAAATACCCCTTTCAGTGGTAATTATTTAGTCAATATTCTTTGGGGAAAGGAGTTTGAAAAATTAGGTAAAAAGAAAAATCAGACCTTAGGTTTAAATGCAAAAATATTTATCGGTGGTGCTAAAAAAATACTTCCTCTATTAAGAGATCAGCAAGGTAATCTCGCAGTAGATCCAGACAACAATAAATTTTGGGATTATGAAAAAGCTTATGAAAAAGGGATTGAAGATATCTACCAAGTTACCTTTTCAGCCAGTTATAAATGGAACAAACCCAAGTCTACCCATGAGTTGTTTTTAAACATCGACAACCTAACCAATACAAAAGGGAAAATTTCAGAATTCTATGATGAAGATGAGCCAAATTCGATTGGTTACCTCACTCAATTTGGCTTGTTTCCAAACTTGATGTATCGGGTATATTTTTAAGGCTCTAATGCTAATCAGGCTTTAAAATAATATTAATTCCGAATTTGCTTGAAGCTAAGAGAAAACGGCATTCGGTATTAGGTTTTCAGGTTCTTATAATGTCGAGTACCTAATACCGTTTACCTATTCGTCCTATCAGTTTCACTTTTAGATAAAAAGTATTTTAGAGCATTTTAAAAATAACAAATCGATACTGATAGAATGACTCCTAAGCATAAAAATCAAAACCCTTTCACCGAAATCGGGAAAGGGTTTTGAAAAAAAGTATGTTTAAAAATTTTCTACATAATATGTATCAATTTCCCTTTTCTAATATCTGTTCTACTTTATTTCCAAGGTTCGCCAAAAGATGCGACTGTTTAACCATAGTATTTCTCAATTGCTTAATTTCATCCTGCAGGTTATTTTGAAGATTTGCAGGTGAAGGTAAAAACGGACTTATCTTCGCTCGTACATACCAAACCTCCCGAACATCACCAACGGATACTCTATATGGTTCATAAAAACCATTGTCCGAATGTAGTTCCATGTACTTCTCTTCCTTCAATCTATTCATTGCTCGCTTAACCACCACATCTCCTCGAGTAACAATCACATACACATAATTATCCTTGATAGAATTTTCCCAAAGCGTCGGTTCTAAATAACTGCAAATCACCTTATCGCCTTCAAATAAAGTCGGCTCCATACTATCGCCAGATACATCAAAAGATCGATGCGTTCCTACTTTATATTTATAATCCGGAAGGGTAAAAGTCGGCAAATCCTGAATAAATGTTGGATCTGTCATTTCGCCTGCATATCCAGCTTGTGCCGGAACCGGAACATGAACAATACGTTCATCGTCTTGAGCATTTGTCACAATAGTCAACAAACGAAAACTCTTATGGTCTTCCTCACTCATAAACATCGGCCCTTCACCGGTATATATATAAACTGGATTGAGCTTGTATTTTTCTATAGCTTTTCGAAGCAACTCAATGGTTACATCCCTTCGGCCTTTCAATATTTCACTAAGACTTTGGGGCAAATAATCCAAGGACATTGCAAATTGGCGACTAGATCGCACCGTTCCATCTTCCTTTAAACTATTATGACATTTTATAAATCGTTGCGTAACTATGCTGGTAACACCCATTTGTATGTTTTTTTATCTTTTTATGGTTTTTTCACTGTATTTGGCTTGCAATATAGCAAATTCTTTATAAAAATGTTTTCAAATTGTTTAAATTATCCAAAAAAGTTATACCATGTATCATCTTATTGCGGATACAATAGCCTTACCATATTAGAACCAACTCAAGGTTGAACTTGTTTTTAAGTTGTTAAACCCATTCAAAATATCCC
Source organism: uncultured Saprospiraceae bacterium (assembly GCA_937921595.1). GTDB lineage: Bacteria > Bacteroidota > Bacteroidia > Chitinophagales > Saprospiraceae > JAHDHW01. Next base: position 3,960 of record CAKZTD010000163.1, on the reverse strand, counting down.
ATCAATCTTATTTTTAACATAACTTGTAATTAAATTATAGACTAAAAATATCAATCAATGGCAAGCTTTAAAAATAGACTAATTATCCTTTTCCTCGTTTCCTTTGCGTTTCCGTATTTTGGTTCTTCACAAATCGATTCAACGGGCGAAGTAAATTATGACATCAATCGAGTCCTACCTTATATTTCGATAACAAAAGAGCAATTAAAAGACGTTCGGACATTAAGTGATATTGATCCTCAATTCAAATCTTCCTGGGTAAAAGAATATGTTTCAGTTGAAATATTAACAAGTTATCAAGGAACGGTCAAAAAGGCAATGAGTAAAGATAGCATACTTAGCCAAGAGCAAATCGATCTCATGAAAATGTCTAAAACAGGTTCAGATATTTCAGCGAGGATTCAGTACATTCCTGATAATAATTTAAAGCATAATGATGTAAAAGAGTTTCATTTTTCATTCACTTTTGATCCTGAAAACAATGCTTCATTTACGGATGGAAAAGAGCAATTGAAACAGTATTTAAAAGAAAAAGCAATTGACAAAATTCCTGCCGATAGCTTTGAAAATTATAATTTAGCAGCAATAAAATTTACAGTTACTGAAGAAGGAGAAATAACAAACGTCCATGTTTTCGATTCTGCCTACCAAGGATTTAAAAATGAATACATAAATAGTTTGTTAATAGAAACAGTTCAAAATATGCCTTGCTGGAAACCAGCTGAATATTCTGATGGAACTAAAGTAAAGCAGGATTTTATTTTGGCTGCTGGAGATATGAGAAGCTGCTTCGTCAATCTATTGAATATCAGAAAACTAGCCATTGAGGAATAGTCGATTCCAGAAGTGCGTTTCATTTTTATAGATAGCAAGACCTTCCAGAGTTTAAAATTCTGGAAGGTCTTGCTTTATTAGTTAAAGCTTCTTTGACAAAAAGCACATAACCAAATTTGAACTTCCAATTTTTTTGAAATAAAAAAACAAAACCTTATGTAATTCTACATAATTCCGCATCTTATAGGTGAAAACAATTTCACAAAACACAATACATAAATATGAAGCTTACAACACTACCCTCTTTTTCACTTTTCTTGAGTCTATTTTTCATTCTGCAATTCCTCCCTAAATCATCCGAAGCCCAAAGCATCGATTGGGTCTACGAAGTAAAAGATCAAGTAAACACCATCCCTCAATTCTTTTGGGTAGATGAAAATGGAAATGGATTTTATAATGTTCGAAAAATAAATCCAAAAAATAGAGGCGATGCAGGATATGGTGGTTTTTTATTAATGCTTGATAAAGATGGCAAGTTTAAAGGAACTACTTATGTAAGAGATTGTAAAAGGGTTGCAAATCTTTTACCTTTTGGAAAAGACCAATTCATTTCCTCTGGTTTCAATTGTAATAAAAAACCAATGGTCAAAGATACCCGACTCATTAACCACAAAGGCAAAACGATTAAGAAAGGTTTAGCTTTTCCAGGAAACTATTTCGCTAATATTTGGACTGGTGACCGATTCTCTTTCTTCACGAAACCGACTCAAAAGTGGTCTTATACATTTATCACTATTGGGAATATAGATAAGAACTTAAAAATAACTTACGACTCGATTCCTTTGGCTCCTGCTGCTCAAAAAGATTTAGGAATAGTTAATAGTTACAAGGATCCATTTCTAAGTCAAAATGGTACTTGGGCAATCCCTATGCAATATGGAAAAATTTCAGGGAAAAGTAATGGAATCAGTCTCGACCATGGTACAATCCTAGGTGTAAAAGAGTCAAAAATAATTTGGCAATATCCAGATACCTTGAGCTCTTTTACATTAAACAACCTCAGTGGTTACAAAAATAAAATAGGTGCCTTAATGAAAAAAAATGGATTCCGAACGAACGACTTATTTGTCCTTCTTGATGAAGATGGAAAGGAATTAAAACATTTTTACTTTCGACCTAAGACTCGAAGTGTAAAGGATATGATTTTGACCGAAAAGGGATTTATTTTATTAGGTCAAAATAAATTACTCTGGTACGACTATGATGGAAATCTTACCTCAGAATTTAATCTTGGAGAAGAAAATTTAAACAATGCTTGGCGAATGCAATTGCTTCAAGATGGTGCTATTATTATTTCTGCCAAACGAAATGGGAATGCTATTTATGCAAAAATAAACCCTGCCGAAGAATTCCTGGAAGAAGACATTGCCTTGGAAGAAGAACCTAAATTTGAGGAAGAAGAAAATGAGGAAGAGAAAGAAGAAGAAAGTTCAATCTCTTATAGCTCCATAGAAGATATTTCTGAGACAACTTTATCTGCTTCTGTTTTTCCAAATCCTACTTCCGCATTTATCAATTTCGAGTTTGATGTAAGCTCAGGTAATAAAGGGCCATACTCCCTTCAGATATTCGACTCTTCAGGAAAATTATTGATCAATAAACAATTCAATGAAAACTTCCATTCTATCGACTTAGCTAATTATCCTGCCGGCAATTATGTCTATCGGATTTCAACGACGCAGGATCAGAAACTGATAACTGGTCAGTTTATAAAGGTTACTCGATAAGTTAGAATTCTTTAAGATTATAATAAGAATAAATGGCTTAAAGGAGCATTAGTCAATGCTAAATTCAAAGTCAAACCGCTATTAAAAAATGAATACACTTGTAAGAATTTAATCAATTGATTTGAAGACCCACTGTTTATTTTAAAAAAAATACACAGTCGTAATATAGTATCAATTTTTAGCTTAGCAAAAAGAGAAATCCTGAAGTCAATATTTGGTTATAGTTAAAAATCTAAGGTCTCACTATCTATCATGTCTATGTAACGTTTCATTTTCTTGAGGATGACTTTGAAATGATGAGTCTCTTCTCTTGCAACAAAAGTGATTGCAAGTCCCTCAGATTTTGCTCGACCTGTCCGCCCTACTCTATGCACAAAATCTTTAGGTGATCGTGGCAATTCATAATTTATAACAAATGGAAGTTCGTTGATATCGATACCTCTCGATATTAAATCAGTGGCAACCAATACTCGCAGTTCTCCTGATTTAAACTTGTCCAATGCTCCCATCCTAGCCGATTGACTTTTCTTCCCATGAATGGATAAAGCTTGAATTCCATTTTTACTCAGTTTACCAGCTACCTTATCTGCCTTGAGTCCCGAGGAAGTAAATACCAAAACTTGCTTCATATCCTGTTCGCGGATCAAGTGCCTTAGTAAAGGTCCTTTTCGATCATCACTCACAAAGTATCCGGAAAGATTTATTAATTCTACTTCATCAACTTTTTCTTCTATTTCAATGACCACAGGATCTAAAAGTAAGACTCTATTTATTCCTGATAATTGATCGCTTAAAGTTGCTGAAAATAACATGTTTTGTCTTCTCTTAGGTAAGCGTTCGAATATCTCTTGCATTTCATCTTGGAAACCCAAATTTAACATCTTATCTGCTTCATCTAAAACTAAGGTTTCTACTTTTGAAAGATCAACCGCATTAGATCCTTGCAAATCTAATAATCGACCAGGAGTTGCAATTAATACATCCACCCCGTAAATAGCTTTCATTTGAGGATTGATAGAAACCCCACCATAAACGGCCATCGATTTGACAGGCTGAGGAAGGTTAATTGATAATTCTTTAAATACTTCTGCAACTTGAACTGCTAATTCTCGGGTAGGAACTAACACTAAGACTCTGGGCTGTCGGTTTCGTTCTCCTGCATTAACAGTCAGTAATTGATTCAAGATTGGCAGTACAAAACTAGCCGTCTTACCTGAACCTGTTTTCGCGATTCCTAACAAGTCTTGTCCTTTGAGAACTACAGGAATTCCTTGTGCTTGAATCGGCGTAGGAGTCTTATATCCCAGAGCAATAATATTAGCAAGTATCGAAGGATGAAGATTCAGTTTTTCAAAAGACATACTACAGCTTATTTTTAAATTTATATTTAGAAATGACG
>CAKZTD010000162.1 GCA_937921595.1 uncultured Saprospiraceae bacterium | reverse complement strand
ATAATATTACTGTTTTTAAATCTAAAAATAAAAAATGCCAAAAATGCTGCAAGACCTGCAATAAGAGACCACATTAAAAAGCTATAGCTTGATTTGCTCATCTGCATACCGAGCAAAGACATACTGTCTTTTTCTTTATTCGTCGTATCCAATGTGCCCTGAGTTTTTGCTAATTCAGCTTTTAGGTCATCAATTTCTTTTTGTTGAGCGCTCACTTTATTATTTGTATTCTTTAACTTCTGATGAACATTATTTAAAGAATCTACGGCATGAGCTTTTAAAGTCATCAACATATTTCGTCTTACGACCTCAAAGGAACGCCCTTTTCCATCATTCCAATTATTGGAATTCTCTATGACAAATTCAAATTGATCGCCAATTGAACCATCATCAATAGTTCGCTCTTCTTGAGCTTGAAGGCTTACAGATGCTATACAAATCAAAAAAGTAAGAACGGTTGGTTTAAAAAGTCTCATAATATGTTTTAATTATCTAATAGATTTGCTCAAAGATACAAAAGACTTTTCTCTAAATAGTTTCGTATGTCTAAAAAATTGTCTTGTCTTTCCACTCTTCGTTTCGACCTCACCTTAATAGCTAAAGCTATTAGGTTCCGGCATGCCTCGATTGATAAAACAATCCTTATTTTTTATCTCATAAAACCATTTTAGAGAAAAGTCTAAGATCTTGTTTAAACTTTCATGATTGAGCGAAAGTGAGAAAATTTTATTTCTGGATAAGGCAAAAAACGTAGACAATGCCATAGCATCGGCGAGGCTTTTTAACGAAATGCAGGATAAGATTTGCCACTTGCAGCCGATTAATGAATATTTAAACAAGCTCTAAATAGGTTTTCAAGTTTATTAAGAGATTAAACGAAATTGAATTAATAATAATTGTTGAGGAGATTAAAAATGATCTCCAAATATTCACTCAGCCGCTCATTTAAAAAATAAAATTGTGTAAAACACTGTTTTTCAAACCATCATCGAAAAGCTGTATCGTAAATCAATCTCCATTATATATTTAGCTGACTCCTACCATACATTCAATTTAAGATACTGCAACAACATAATTGTCTTACCATCTTTGATTGTTCCCAACGCGATCATGCTGTAAGCTTCCTCAAATGGGAGTTCAAGCACCTCTATATTTTCTTGTTCTTCCTCTAAACCTCCACCTTCGCTAACTTTCATTTCTTTTGCATATTCAGCGATAAAGAAATACAAGATTTCAGTAACAGATCCTGGAGACATATAGGCTTCAAATATTTTTTCGACTTTTGAAACTCGATAACCGGTTTCCTCTTCTGTTTCTTTTCTAATACAATCTTCCGGGTTATCCTTGTCTAATAAACCTGCACAAGATTCGATGAGCAATCCATCAGGGTTTCCATTAACATAGGTGGGCAATCTAAATTGTCTGGTTAATATCACCGTTCCCTGTTCTTTGTTGTATAGCAAAATGGTTGCGCCATTTCCACGGTCATACGCTTCCCGATCGTGGGTTTCCCATTCGCCATTTTGTTTTTGAAATTTGTAGGTATATTTATTGAGGACGTACCAATTATCGGATAGGATTTCTTTTTTGAGAATATTGATTTTTTCGTTCATGGTTTGAAGGTAATGTTTTTGCTTTTTATTTATAGTTTTTATTTTAACCTGATTCATGTGCTCCTTTAAATTCATCAACTCTGATGATCTCTAACGATTTTGATTTTCTTTTATTGATTCGGTAGGTTCCTATGTTAATAATAATGCCATCTACTACTTTTATATCTACGGTATTGGGAAATCTTAGGCCTTCATTCCTTGCGGTAATAATTATTTTATTTATTCCTTTTTTTAATTCTAAATTTATAAATCTATTTTGCTTAGTCAGTAATTTTCTTTTTGAAATGACCTTCCCATTTATTTTTACAGAGATCATATCCCAATCAAATCTCTTAAAGTCTTTCAACTGTAATTTGACTTTATTGCTAGTGGTGTAAACCTTACCATTCTTAATTCGAGTTTGGATACCAATAGGTTTCTTCTTAGAATTGATGAATGCTACTTGAAAAATTTTGATTGGCAAAGAATTCTGATTGACTATCTTTAGGTAAGTAAATTTTTCTTTAGATGTCAACACTTTCGACAAATCGACATACTGTTTATCCTGATTCACTTCGTCTACTTTCTTCCAAACCTCGCCGTCTTTTGATAAGTAAATTGTATTTTTATTTTGAAGATTTTCACCAAAAACATAAAGGTCTACCCCATTTACATCTTTGATCAATTTCTTTTTAAATTCAAAAATAGCATAATTATTCTTGCCAATAGAAAGACCTTTATAGATTGGCTTTTTAGATTTTTTGGAACTATAAGCAAAAATAAAATTATCCTTAATTTTATAAACCAAGGTATCGGAATCAAAGGTTTTATAGTCACCTAATTTTTTAGAATATTTCAAAAGATGAGGTGGAAGCTCAATGCTTTTATCTTCAAGCGTAAAATTAATATAGTTTTTAGTAGCTTTTTCTTGAGCATAGGAAAATTGAAAAAAAGATAAGCATATAGCGATACTTAAAATGGTTTTAGTTCTCATTATAGAAGAACTCTACAATTGGAGAATTATTTCATTTTAAATACATTTTTAATACTAATGGAACTAAGGATTCCGGTTCTCCAATTTCAAACCTACAGTTCATTAAACCTTCAAACTCTTTCATTCGCTCTTTGGAACATTGGAGTTCTCCTTCAAACCAATTATTCCACCCGAAGATAATTTTCTCTTCTCCTTTTTTTAAAACGATTAAATCAAAATCAATTCCTGCATCAAATCCATTATATTTATAATCGTATTTCCATTTTTCTTTTCGAAGGCTTTCGATTATAGAATTCCAATTTTCGGTTTTGATATTAATTGCTGTTAGCATTTTTAAATTATTAAAAAATCTAATTCGTAGAAAATTCTTTTTCAATAAAAAGGTTTACCCAGTTATCTTCGCTGACCGCCATCATGGTAAATTTATAATCCTGATTAGGTTCTAAAGTTGGAACAGCAGTCGTGTCGGTGATATTAAAAACAACATTGCTTAGATCGTAAAAAGTAAATTGTTTTTCAATGGTATAAGTACCGGAAATAAAATTACCATCGACATCTGAAATGACTTGAAAATAAATCACACTTTCATCGATCAATCCGTCTTCCCAAGTAAAACTAGGGTTCACTCCATTTTCAATAACGCTTGCTAAACTAGTATTTATCTCGGTTGGTTTAACATACGTCTTCTGCCTAACTGGTGCACAAGCGTGAATTCTCCCAGGTGTTTTATAAGTCACAACGCCCATCCGCTCTCCGCTAAAAGAAACGTTATTAAATTTCCAAAGGTATCCATTGAAGATCGGTTCGCTCGGTAATTCTTTCGCAATGTATTTTGAAAAATCTAAAGAGTCTGCTACATTCTCAGCTTCAAAATATCGGAAGTCAGTCGCTCCTTCGATCGGATAAAAGAATACAGCAGTAGGTTCTGTTCCTGCTCCAAATAAACCATCTGCTTTCCCTCCTGCACAAGCAACGAGATCCGCAGATTCCAGAGACTTATTTAATTCTAGATAATCTGCAAGGATATTTTCTTGTAAGGCTGGTTCTTTTTTACAAGAAAAAGCAAGTAGTAGAATGGATAAGAGGATTAGGTTTTTCATATTTCTAAAACGATGAAATTTCGATTTGGTTGTGTTGTGATGACCCGAACAGCTTATTTAATACCTGTCTGATGGCCGTCTAAACTAATGCTATTTTTTTCCAATTTATATTGCTGCAAAGCTTCTTCCCCTTTTTTTTCTGCCCAGTCTTTTAGGATCGTTCGGTCTTCCTGATATTTCATCAGTGGGACACCAAAGCCACAGGAAGTTTGAACAAGATCGATATTAAGATCCAAAATTTGACGACTTCCTAAAAAGGTAGGAAATAATTTGATGTATTCTTCGAATTCAGGATCACCTTGATGATATACTTTTGCCTTTCCGTATAATCTCAAAATTAGCGGTCGACCTTCAAATGCAGAAAAAAGAATGGTCATTCGATCATTTTCGATAAGATGACTTGCCGTCTCGTTTCCACTTCCGGTAAGATTTAACCAGACTACTTGATTGGGACCGAGGATACGTAAAGAGTCCATCCCTTTTGGAGAGACGTTTACTCGGCCATCACTTCTTGCAGTACCGACTGTGAACATTTTTTGTTCTTTAATAAATTTTTCTAAGTCTGTAGAAATCGCTTTTAGTTGCTTTCCCATTTTATTTTTTATTCAATAACGATTAGAGGCTTTCTTCTGTTCTATACTTCTAAAGAAATAATTTTCATAATTGTTGCCTTGAAGAGAACTTTTTCGCTATCGAAAACAAAAATTGGACAGGTTCTTAAAAGAGTACTTTTCTTTTGGATTCTTTTTATCTTGAATTGAATATAAAATTATTATTTAGCAAATACATGATAAGAATCAAACTATATCAAAGTGTTTTTCAAAACGAGATAGATGCCATGTTTCAAGAAATTGCAACTGAGTTTGAACAGTCCATTTCTAATGAGTTTGTGCAAACGGGCAAATTGGTTGATGAATATTGGGTGGCTTTTTATAACAATGAAATAGTAGGAACCATTGCTGTTTTAGACATTGAAAATAAAAATGCGGTATTAAAAAGAATGTTTGTCAAGAAAGCATACAGAGGCAAGAAATACGAAATATCGAAATTGCTTTTACAAAAAGTATTTGATTGGTGTCATTTAAAAAACATGGAAAACATTTACCTCGGAACGATGAGTCAATTTAAAGCGGCACATCGGTTTTATGAAAAGAATGGATTTCAAAAAATTCAAAGAAATGAATTACCTTTAACCTTTAAAAACAATCCGGTTGATGATGTTTTTTATAAACAAGTATTAAAAGTACAGATGGAGTAAAAGATTAGGTCTTGAGATTAATTTATTCCTCTTTTCTTAGTACATTTATTTTTTCAAAATTATAAACAGGGAAAGTCGTCCCTTCTAAAAACACCTTTCATGAAAAAATTATTTTTCTTTTTATCGCTAGTCGGA
>CAKZTD010000161.1 GCA_937921595.1 uncultured Saprospiraceae bacterium | reverse complement strand
TGTTTATAAATAGGCATCCACTCAATAAGTCCTGTTTGTGGGAGATCATAATGAAATCCGGATCTCGTGGGGATAGAAGTATGACTCTTATGGTAGTTTTTGATTGCAATGGTTAGTTCTTGGATAAGTTCATCCATTACTTTGTTTAGGCCAACCCTTTTTAGTATATTTTGAATATCGTCCTTAGAAAGAACCAAGGTTTGATTTTTGGGTAGTTCCATATTTGTGTAGTTAATTTTCTTATCCGAAGTATGCAAAATAGCATTTAAGTGACACTTTTAAAATTAATGCAAACAATTTTATCGTAATTTGGTTGACAAAAATGATAACAAATATGCGATAAAACTGTTTAGCTCCTAATTTTTTACAATATAGATAAAATGTTTAATTTTTAATTGAGGATAATTAATTGATGCGAATTGTAATTCGTCAAAATAAATTTTCTAATTTTAGAATTTTAACGTTATTAGATTCAACAAACATCAGAAAACTACGATTAATATTAACAGCGAGAGAAAACCGTCGACTGCAATGGTTGCTATTAGCTATTATAGTTATGGCTGTTTTAGAAGTAGTGGGGATTGCATCTATTCTTCCTTTTATGCATTTGGCGGCCAACCCAGAGTCTATTCATGAAAATGCGTGGCTCAATGATATCTATGTATTCTTAGGGTTTGAATCCTATACATCAATGTTGATTTTTACAGGGATAGCAATGCTGATATTTTTGATGGTCGCAAATTCTTTTTCCACCTTTACTACCTGGCTGCAACATAAGATCGCATGGGATACTGGACATAGTCTGAGTACTCGTCTTTTAAAGGCTTATATTGATCGCCCTTATGCTTTTTTTCTTAATAAAAACACAGCAGAACTTCAATCCAAAATTGTAATGGAAGTAGGGCAGGTTTGCTCAAATGTCATCATTCCGCTCAGTGATATAATTGCCAGAAGCTTAGTTGTACTGGTGATTTTTGGTCTATTGTTTTTTGTTGATGTGCAGACTTCTTTGACCATTGCAGGATTCTTAGGTTCTGCGTATTTGATTGCGTTTTTATTGCGGAAAGGTGTTTTACAACGCTTAGGAGAAGATCGGATAAAAGCAAACCTCATACGATTTCGAAGTATGGCTGATGCATTGAATGGCGTCAAAACGGCAAAAGTATATGGTGCTCAGGATTATTTTTATAATCGTTTTCACAAAGCCTCCCTAAAACACAGCCAAATCCATCCGCGAGTACAACTGATTTCTACAATACCAAAATCACTGATCGAAATTTTAGCTTTTGGAGGTATCATTTCTGCGGTGATTTATCTTTTGCTAAATGGAAAAGATCTCAAAGAATCTCTTCCGATTCTTAGCCTATATGCGCTCTCGGGCTATCGCTTACTTCCTTCTTTACAACGAGTTTTTGCAGCAGCGACTAAACTTAGACATTCATTTCCTGTGGTAGATGTTGTATTTGAAGATTTGAATTATAACTCATTGTATGAACAAAATGAACAGAAAAAAATAGATATTCCGAAGTTTTCTGATAAGATCCAACTGAATCATCTGACGTTTTCTTACGAAGGATCAGATCAACGAATTCTGGATGATATCAATATCGAGATCGAAAAAGGACAAACCGTTGCTTTTGTTGGATCAACTGGTAGTGGGAAAACCACATTGATTGATCTTATCGTAGGTCTGTTAGAAGCTGAGGAAGACCAACTGATGATAGATGGAATTCCTCTTCGGATAAAAAATGCTGATACTTGGCAAAAACAAATCGGATATGTTCGACAAGATGTTTTCTTATTTGATGATTCAATTAAAAGTAATATTGCGATTGGATGCACAGAGGAAGAAATCGATATGCAAAGGATGATTGAGGTGGCTAAAATTGCGAAAGTGCATGACTTTATCATTACTAATATGGATAAGGGATATGATACAGATATAGGAGAAAGAGGAGTAAGACTTAGTGGAGGGCAACAGCAGCGATTAGGAATTGCCAGAGCATTATACCGCTTACCCAAAGTATTAATACTAGATGAAGCAACTAGCGCATTGGATGGAGTCACAGAGAGTAAAGTAATTGAGGCCTTAAAATCCTTAGAAGAAGAATTAACGATTGTTATTATTGCTCATCGACTTTCAACAGTTAAACATGCCGATTGTATTTATCTCTTGGATGCTGGTAAAGTCATCGATAAAGGGAACTACGAATCATTGGTGAAAACTAATAACCTGTTTAAAGAAATGGTCGAATTTTCTTGATAAAAACATACTAAATGAAAAACCACTTACAACAACTATTACTGATTTTTCTGATAGCTTTTGCTATCCCTCAAACTGCGGATGCCCACGCACCTGATCAAAGTTACATATTCATGCGAGTGTATGATCAAGGAATTGAAGGTCGATTTGAAATGGAGATCGATGATATCAACGCAGCACTTGGACTTAACCTCAAAAAAGAAATTACAGTTGATGAGATAATGCCTTATGTTCCTCAACTCCGTAAGTATTTATTAGAACGATCAAGCTTCCAGTCTGACTTTGGTAAACATGCAATTAAGTATAAGGACGTTGATGTCTACGTTTTAGAACTTGGAACTTTTGTAAAACTCACCTTTGATTTGGAGAATACTCAAAAAGTACCAGACGATCTTGAGGTTACTTATAATACATTGTTTGATAAAGTCCCTAATCATCAAGGAATGCTGATCATTGAATATAATTGGAAGGCTGGCTTATTCAATAATGAAGCTTTAGTTTCTTTAATTTTTACTCCTTCGTCCAATAAACAAAACCTTGATCTCACCGATGCATCTGTTATGAAAGGCTTTCTGACTATGATATGGATGGGAGTATGGCATATTTTTATAGGAACGGATCATATTTTATTTATACTTGCTTTAGTACTTCCCGCAGTTGTTTTTCTTTTAAAAGATAAACAGTCGACGCATTATCTTCCTGCTCGTTTGCCGGGGATTGGAACATTTAATAGTTGGGGGCCTGTTGAAAAATTTCGACCAGCAATTATTTATGTCTTAACTATTATTACCTTCTTCACTATTTCTCATTGTATTACATTGAGTCTAGCTGCATTAGATATTTTTAATCTTCCTTCTCGGCTAGTAGAATCTCTCATTGCTTTGTCTATAGCATTGGCTGCCTGGCATAATATAAGTCCCTTGTTTAAAAAAGATTGGGTCATCGCTTTTGTTTTCGGCCTCTTTCATGGATTTGGTTTTGCAAGTGTGCTTGGAGATATAGGTCTGACCGGTGAGTATATGGTATTATCATTATTAGGCTTCAACCTTGGTGTTGAACTAGGGCAAGTTGCAATTATCTGTGCTGTTTTTCCGATTTTATATTACTTAAGAAAAACAAAATATTATTCTAGAATTCTGGTATATGGATCAGTTATGCTAATTGCTATTTCACTCTACTGGTTCATTGAAAGAGCATTTGATGTAGATTTATTGGTTGGTGATTTCATTTATGAAATTTATAGGAAGGTTATGGGTAAGCTAGGTTTAATCTAAATAAATGAAATTTAGGAATCCAGAAGCAATAGGTTCTTCGTATATAACTATAACTATTTAAAAATAATAATGGAAAGTGATAAATTACTTGAACGGTGGCTAAAACGAAAGAATGATAATTCAAAGTCAAAGTCTATTGACAAATCTAATAATGATATTCCTTTAAAACCAAAAGATATTAAAACCCCTTTATCTTTTGGGCAACAACGGTTGCTTTTTTTACAACACCTTTTTCCTGATAATCCTTTTTATAATTATGCCGATGCTTATGAATTAAATGGCACGATTGAAATCAATCATTTACTGGAAGGGTTTAAAAGAGTTGTTCAACGTCATTCTATTCTTCGTACTACTTATCATTTTGAAGAGGATCAAGTTATACAAACTGTAGAGCCTGATGGTACTTTCAATTATACATTTTTTGACCTTAGCAAGGAGTCTGTAGAAAAGCAAAAAGAAGAGGCAAGAAAATTAGCGGTTAATGTATCGCAGGAATCTTTTGATCTTAGTAAAGGACCATTGATGAATGTTTCCTTGATTAAATACTCGGCGACTAAACATTTGATGGTCATTACAATGCATCATATAATTACGGACAAATGGTCTATGAAAGTTCTAAGAGCGGAACTTTCAAATATTTATAATGCATTGATTAATGATCAAGAACCAAAGCTAAATCCTTTACCTTTTCAATATGAGGATTATGCTTATTGGCAACGGTCAAAAACATTGGATGCTAAAAGCTTGGGTTATTGGAAAGAGAAATTGACAGGCAGTGTACCTGTTTTAAATTTACCTTCAGATCATAAACGTTCTGTAAGACCAACGTTTAAAGGAGCTTATTTAACTAAAAATTTCTCGAAAGAAACTTCTAGTCAGTTAAGAGCTCTAAGTAAAAAATCGAATGTCACTTTATATGTTTTATTGTTAACGGTTTATAAAGTATTGCTCAATCGTTATTCAGGTCAAGAGGATATTTTGGTTGGTACTCCTTTTACAAATAGAGATCAAACATCTTTAGAATCACTTATTGGTTTTTTTAATGAAACACTTGTTTTAAGATCTGATTTGTCTGAAGATCCCAGATTTAGTGACCTATTAAATCAAGTTCGTGGAAATGTCTTAGATGCTTTTTCTCACCAAGGTATTCCTTTCGAAACTTTGGTTAAAGAATTGAAACCGGAACGTTATATCAGTTCGAACCCTCTGTTTCAGGTAATGTTTATTTTTCATGAAGTTCCAGAAACACCTTCTTTTGGATCTAGTTTAGAATTAAAGCATGAACCATTTGATTTTGGTGTTGCTAAATTTGATTTGACTTTATACATTGCAGATAAAGATGGGCAACTTTCTGCTACTATAGAATATGCAAGTGATCTTTTTGAAAAATCAACTATTGAAAGAATGCAGGATCATCTTGCAATCCTAGTTGAAGATGTTTTACAAAATCCAGAAAAAAGAATTTCAAATCTCTCTTTGATTTCTAAACCTGAGCAAGAACAGCTTATGATTTGGAATGATAATAAAACGCCTGAATTAAATGTAGAAAACCTACATCAGTTGTTTGAGAAACATGCAAATGAAAAACCGGAGGAGATCGCTTTAATAGTAGATAATGATAAGATTAGTTATAAAGACTTAAATGAAAAAGCGAATAAGGTTGCGACTCATCTTAAAAAATTAGGATTGCCTCCAAATTCTATAGTAGGTTTGTGTGCAAGTAAGTCTACAGATTTGATTGTTGGAATCCTTGGTATCTTAAAATCGGGAGGAGCTTACTTGCCGATTGATCCAGAATATCCACTTGAACGGATTGAGTTTATGTTAAAAGATACTAATGCCCCCTTCTTACTTACTCAAGAAAAACATCTAGATAAATTAACTAAATCTACTTCTCAAAGGATCACTTTTAAAGAAGTCTATGAACAACAAACGGCAGCTTCTCAACCAGAAAATAATCCCGTTAAATCGACAGATTTAGCATACATAATTTACACGTCCGGAAGTTCAGGAATGCCAAAAGGTGTTCCCGTAAGCCATGGAAATATAGTTCATTCTACAACAGCCAGATTTAGTTTCTTTCCAAATCAACCTCAACGATTTTTATTGCTTTCTTCTTTTGCTTTTGATAGTTCATGTGTCGGAATTTTCTGGACGCTATGTAGTGGAGGAACATTGGTGCTTGCAAAAGAAAAGATTGAACAAGATATGTGGGGCTTAAGTGATTTGATTTCTCAGAATCAAATTACACACACTCTATTATTACCTTCTTTGTATAATTTGCTTTTAAAACAATCAGATGCTCAACAACTAAAATCTCTTCAGACGGTAATTGTTGCTGGTGAAGCTTGTGCTTCAAGTTTATGTCATGATCACTTTGAATGTTTACCAGAAGTAGAATTGTATAATGAGTATGGTCCTACTGAAGCTAGTGTTTGGTGTACCGTTCATCAGTTGAAACGAGAAGATACTGGAAATATAGTTCCTATCGGCCGACCGATTTCTAATACTGAAATTCTTATTCTTGACGACCGAATGGTGCCCGTTCCTATTGGTATTGCAGGTGAAATTTATGTTGGTGGATTAGGAATTACTAATGGATATTTAAACCGAGAAGATTTAACTAAAGAGCGATTTTTAGATCATCCTTTTGAAAAAGAGACTAATAAAAAAATATATAGAACAGGAGATTTAGGGAGGTATAGACCAGATGGAATTATCGAGTTTTTAGGACGAGCGGATCTTCAAGTTAAAATTAGAGGCTATCGTATCGAACTTAATGAGATTAAAGAAATTCTAAATAATTATTCAGCAGTAACTGAAGCTGTTGTTATTGTAAAACAGGCCAACTCTTTTTCTTTCGATGATGATAAAAATGAAGCGACGCAGGTTCTAATCGATTATTTGGAAACTTTAGATGATGAAACGGTTGAGGAATTATTAAATCCGATAGAAAATTTATCAACAGTAGAGCAAGATTACTTATCCGATAAAATTTAGACTTATGGTCAGAAGAACTAGAAGATCCAATAAAATGGAAGTTAATCTTGTGATAAAAGAAGAAGGTTTTATCAAGACACCTCATCAAACGCAAAGAAATATGTTGCTAAATCAAGCTCTGAAGGAGTTTGCAGATGATTTGGACACCTTAGATCAACTTGCGAAGGAATTTGTTCCTGGTACGATAGGGCATAGTCTTGAAGATAGATCACAGAAAGTTTTAGATGATGAAGAGATTATGGAAGACTGGCAGATTCCAATTATGTTGGCAATGGCTGAAGAGGTATGCAGTAAGTCTGGAGATATTTTAGAAATAGGATTTGGAAGAGGAGTAGCCTCGACTATGATCCAGGATCAAAATGTAAAGTCTCATACGATTATTGAATGTAATGATTCTATAATTGATCGATTCCACGTTTGGAAAAATTCCTTTCCTGAGAAAGATATAGAAATTGTAAAAGGATTGTGGCAAGATACCATTGATGATTTAGGATTATTTGATGGTGTTTTTTTTCATACTTATCCTTTGGATGGTGAAGAGTATATGGAATACATTGCCAATAGTGTAACCTTCGCAGAACATTTTTTTCCTACAGCAGCTTCTCATCTTCGTCCTGGCGGAGCGTTTACTTATTTAACCAATGAAATAGATTCGTTAAGTAGAGGACATCAAAGATTGATATTGAAATATTTTTCCTCTTTTTCTTTACAGGTAGTTAAGTTTGATATTCCTGAAGATGTAAAAGATACCTGGTGGATTGGTTCTATGGTAGTAATAAAAGCAATAAAATAGTTATGAATGATTTAAATTCTAGGATAGAAAAATTATCAGATAAACAACGAGAGTTGTTGATTCGTCAGATAAGAATAGGCTTGGAAAATAAAACTCAAGAAGCCTCATTTCAATCACAAAGTTTAGTTGCTTTTATAACAGGGGATGAAGATATTGATCAAGAGGGTATACGTAAGTTTATGAAAGAACGTTTACCTGACTACATGGTGCCATCCGCTTTTGTACAGGTAGACGATATTCCAAGACTGCCAAATGGTAAAGTAAATATTCAAGAATTATCAAAGCTAGAAACTAATGATTCCCTTAATGAAACTTCAGATTATACTGCTCCTAGAAATCCTGTTGAAGAACAACTAGTCACGATTTGGGAAGCAGTTCTAGGGTTTAGCCCAATTGGAATTTATGATAATTTTTTCGAAATAGGAGGGGACTCAATTATAAGTATTCAGATAAATGGAAAAGCTAGAAATGCTGGACTGGTTTTTCCAGCTAATCAAATTTTTGATACTCAAACAATTGCCAAATTAGCGGCCTTTGTTAAAATAGAAAATCAAGAAAATTCTTCTGATGTACTTTCATA
Organism: uncultured Saprospiraceae bacterium; assembly: GCA_937921595.1. GTDB lineage: Bacteria > Bacteroidota > Bacteroidia > Chitinophagales > Saprospiraceae > JAHDHW01. Next base: position 5,716 of record CAKZTD010000161.1, on the reverse strand, counting down.
TACGGGACCGATAGAATTAACTCCTATTCAAAAATGGTTTTTTGAAACACATAAAAATGCTCCAGATCAGTGGAATCAAGGTGTGCGATTTGAACTTCCGATGGACAGCGATTCTGACTTGTTTAAAAGAGTTGTTCAGCTTATTATTTCAAGACATGATGCTCTACGATTATCGTTTGAAAAAATAGAAGAACAGTGGCATAGTAGCGTGGCAAAAGTAGAACAGCTTTCGGTTTTTGAATCGATCAATCTGGATAATCTAACTTTAGCAGAACAGCAAGCTAAGATAAACGCAACTATTAAAAAGGTAAGTTCTTCTTTCCGTTTGTCAGAGGGTAATTTGTTTCGATGTTTGTATTTCCAAACAGGAGATTCACAGAAAGATCAAGTAGTTCTTATTGCTCATCATTTGGTTGTTGATAATGTTTCTTGGCAAATTATTACAAATGAGTTGTCGACTGCCATCGAGCAATTACAAAACAAAAAAGAGGTTGATTTAGGTGTTTCTAGTATCACTTATCATCAGTGGAGTGATCATCTGAGAAGTTTGATTCAACAGGAAAATATTTTATCATCTCTGGATTACTGGAATGGATTTAAAAAAGAAATCTATAAAATCCCTGCCCTTAATCAAAACCAAAAACTGCTGGTATCAGAAAAGGATTTAGAAATATTTCAAATTACACTGAATGCCTCAGATACAGAACGACTGACTAAGGAAATTACTGAAACCTACCATACCAAGGTTAACGAAGTACTCCTCACTGCATTTGTAAGAGCTTGGAGAGAGTGGACTGGAAATACTTCTTTAATCATCGAAACAGAAGGACACGGGAGAGAAGCATTAGGAGAAGATACTACATTTTTCAACTCGGTTGGATGGTTTACTTCTGTATTTCCCATTCAAATTGATTTAGAGGAAAATCAAAATATTTTTGATGACCTTAAAAGAATAAAAACACAAATACGAAATGTCCCGCATAAAGGTTTGAGCTATGGCTTACTCCGGTATTTGGATGTGCCAACAAGTGACGAATTCTCTTTGAATTACCAAACTCCAGTATTATTTAATTATTTGGGAATTCAGAATCACCTAGTATCCGATGTTCTTGGTCAAGGAGAAAACCTTGCTAATGATATGCGGCATCCGGAAAGTGAACAAGATCATTTATTGGAATTTAATGCTTTGATCATCAATCATCAACTGATTATTAAATGCAGATTTAGTCCCTTATTGATTGCTAAAGAAGAATTAGAAAAATTAATGAAGTTCTATCAAAATAATATTCAGTTATTTTTTGAAAATGGCTCTGATGATACTACACACCATTATACTCCTTCAGACTTTACAGATGTTGATATTAGTCAGAATGATCTTGACGCTTTGATGGACCAGTTTTAGGAAAATTATTTTTTTGAAAATAGTCAGGCAACCAAATCTACTTTTCACACATAATTAATATAGAACCCTTTAAAAACCAACAACTGCAGTCGAATTTACAATGAAGAAATCCAAAATAGAAGCAATAATACCTTTGACATTTATGCAAAAAGCCTTGCTGTTTCATAGCTTGTCTGGTCAAGAAGATCAGGGTTTTTTGCATGTAAAATGTACTTTGCGTGGGGACTTAGATATAGAGGCTTTCCAAAAATCTTGGGATCAGGTTATTCAAAGGCATGAAGTTTTTCGAACATCTGTCCATTGGGAAAAATTAGATAAACCGCTTCAAGTTATTCATCCAAATGCTACGTTGGCCTGGACTTTTGAAGATTGGACAGATATGGATGAAAAACAGAAATCAGGGAAGTTGGAGACTTTTGTTCAGGCAGATCGTAAAGTTGGATTAGATTTTACAAAGGTTCCTTTGTCAAGAATGGCACTGTTCAAATATGAAAAAGATAAGCACCTACTCTTATGGACTTGTCATCATATCCTACTGGACGGATGGTCTGCCTCTAATGTTTTAAAAGATGTCTTTTCTTATTACGAATCAATTCTCACAAAACACAAATTGGAACTAGAGTCTATCCCATCTTCTAAAGATTATTTAAAAGAATTGCAGACTATATCGGATCATGAAGCAGAACAATTTTGGAAAAGTAAAATGAGTGGATTTTCTGCACCTTCTCTTGTGGCTGAAAACAATTCGCTAAATAATGAAAATGAACAGTTTGTTTATCAAAATTGTATCATTTCTGCTGATGAGCATTTAGGGTTAAAGGAAGTTGCTAAAAAATATAAAATAACGAATAATACACTGATTCAAGGACTATGGTCTTTAGTGGTTTCAACTTTCACTAATAAAGAAGATATAGCATTTGGTACGATTGCTTCTGTTCGACCAGAGCGATTGAAAAATGTAACTCTGATGAGTGGCTTATTCACTAACATGTTGCCAGTACGGATAAAAACTGAGCCGTCTGAAAGCCTTGCTACTTGGCTACAGAATATTCAGAAACAAGAAGCAAAGGTGAGAAAATATGCTCATGTCACCTTGGATAAAATTAGTGAATGGATAGACTGGCCTGGGTATCTTCCTGTTTTTGATCATTTGCTTGTAGTTGAAAATTTTCCTTGGAAAGATTTTGAAAAAGGAGGAGTAAAAGTACAAGATTTTAAAAGTGGAATTACCACGACCTTTCCATTTACAGTGATTGTTAAACCACTCGAAACATTGGATTTTGGATTTAAATATAAATTAGGATTTGTTTCCCCTGAAGCGATTGACTGGTTTAAGAATAGTCTACAACGATTGGTCAAGCAATTTATAGCTAACCCAGAAGAATCCTTATCCACATTATGTCAAACTCTTTCTGCTACGCCTAAAATCAATCTCGTAAAGAATGGAGTATCTTTTGATCGGACTGCAGTTGAAAATCTAATCCAACCGGCAACTCCTTTAGAACTCAAATTGACGACTATTTGGGAAACTGTCTTTGGACGAAATGGAATTAGCGTAACGGATAATTTTTTCGAAATTGGAGGTAAGTCAATTCTTGCTGTCCGACTCTTTGCTCAGATTGAAAAACAACTAGGGCATAACCTTCCCCCAATTACTTTATTACAACATCCTACGATTCGAGATATCTCGAATTTGATTAGTGGAGAAGTAGAAAATAAAAAATGGGAATCATTAATACCTATTCGATCTGAAGGAACAAAAAAACCACTATTCTGTTTACATGCAAAAGGAGGACATGTGTTTTTTTATAATGCCATGGTAGGACATTTGAGTAAGGATCAGCCTGTATATGCTTTACAGCCAAAAGGTTTGGATGGAATAGAGCCACTTTATGAAAGTATTGAGCAGATGGCTGAATCTTATATTGAAGAGATATTAAGCATTCAACCTGAGGGGCCGTATAATTTATTGGCTACTTGTTTTAGTAACGCAGTTGGGTTAGAAATTGCACATCAATTAAAGCAAAAGGGTTCTCAAATTGCTTTACTGGCAATGGTTGATGCCTCCCCAGGAAATCAAGATAACTACTTAACCCAACAACAAAATAATGGATTGATATCTAAAGTCATTCGGAATTTAAAAGAGAAGTCATTGCTAGAAAATGGTAAAAAAATAGCAAAAAAAATAATAAAAAAATCTCAAAAAAAGAAGGAACTTACTCTTAGTGAGCAAGAAAAAAGAATGTTGAAGATTGAATCCAGTTCAGGTACTGAAATAGTTTTGAACGAACAGGAGAAAAGATTATTAAGCGTTCAAAGAAGTCTAGATCAAATCTTTAAAAAATATGTGCGTAAGCCTTATGACGGAGAAATCACCTTGATCAGGAGTAGTGAGTTTTCGCAGAGAGCGGACAAAGATTTTCACGTTAAAGGCTGGGAAGACTTGGTGGTAGAAGAAAACTTGAACGTTTTGGTCGTCTCAGGTCATCATCGAACTTTATTTATCGAACCAGAAGTTCAAGGGCTTGCCAAAGAATTGGAAAAACGTCTTAATCTTGAAAATAATAGTGGCGAATCAACTTAATAATATATGGACTGAGACTAGTTTTCAACCCATACTGAAGCCAAAGGATGTACATGTTTGGAGCGTTGACTTTAATGTTGATCCTAAAACATTAGAGCGTTATTGGGAGTTACTTTCTATTGATGAAAAAAAGCGAGTAGAGAAATTTCGATTTAAGAAAGATGTTATTCAATTTATTGTAAGTAGAGGTGTTCTTCGGAGGCTATTAGGACACTATCTCAACGAAGAACCGACAAAGATTACTTTTCAATATGGTGAAAATGGAAAACCAAAACTAGAAGATAAATATTCTTTGCAGTTCAATTTATCGCATGCTGGAAAAAAAGCAGTTATGGGCTTTGTCCATCATTTTACTATAGGTGTTGACGTAGAATTGATAAAACCTGATGTTGATTTGAGATATTTAGCTACTCGGTTTTTTTCAAGCAAAGAATCAAATAAACTGCTTAGATTACCTGATGCCGAAATTCCTCAAGCGTTTTATAATTGCTGGACTAGGAAAGAAGCGTTCATAAAAGCAAAAGGGGATGGTCTTTCTTTTCCGTTAGATCAGTTTGAAGTGTCTTTTATTCCTGGAGAAGAAACGGCTTTAATTGCGACTCATTGGTCCCCTGAGGAAAAAGAGAAATGGGAACTGTTTTCATTTGATATAGGAACAGATTATTCTGGTGCAGTGGCTATTGAAGGACAAACTAATCGAATCAAATTTTTTAAATGGCCAGAATAGTTTATCTTTATAAAAAGATTTGTTTTTTTAATTAAAATGCACACTACACTTAACAAATACCGACATATTGTATTCGTCTTGCTATTAGCGAGCTATTTGTTTAGTGTTTTTCAATACCTTTCTGTTAAAATAGTTTATACTTTATCCTACCTTTCAGAGCTAAATGATTTTAGCCATTACCAATCCGGTAAACATCAACACGAACATAAACTTTTAACAGAAAAAGAAATAACAGAAAAAGACCATTCTGATCAACAACCGTTCATTGTTGAATTACAAGAAAGAATCGAAATTATTGATGTTGTCATTTTAGATGATAATATCTCCTCAGAAGAACGACCACTAGACAATTTTCACTATACCAATCTTAAAGAGCTCTATATTTTAAAAAGTATAGTGCCTCCTCCACAGTCGAAAGGGTAATTATATTATTAATGATTAGCTTATTCGTTTGAGCTAATTGCTTTATTCAGAAATAATGGAATTTCACTCATAGTCCTTGTGGTTATGTTTATCCATTTGTCTGATTTAATTATCTCTTTAGCCTTATGTGTCTAAAAATAAATAAGGTACAAAAAACTGAAAAATGCATAAATTTATATTTGCTACACTTTTTTCATTGTGTAGTACTATCTGTTTTACTCAGAATGTTTCGGGTGTAATAACAGATACTTCTGATGATCCAATTATTGGAGCCTATGTAATCTCAGGAGAAAGTCATAGCCATAGTAATAATCAGGGCCGGTTTCAATTGATGGATATATCAATAGGAGACACGCTTATGGTTAGTTATCTAGGATATAAAAATGAAGAAAAAATAATTTCTAATACAGATCTTGAGAAAGGAGTTGTTTTCGTTTTAGAAGAAGAATCATTTGATTTAGAACAAGTAAGTATTTCTAATTCCATAAAAACGGTTAACGTTGTTGCGACCATTGATCTTCAGGTAAATCCAGTGAATTCTTCTCAGGAAATTTTGCGCCGAGTACCTGGCCTGATGATC
>CAKZTD010000160.1 GCA_937921595.1 uncultured Saprospiraceae bacterium | reverse complement strand
CACCATTAATGATCAACAAACTATTTTGGATAGTGATGGTTCCATCTGTATTCCTTGCCAAGGTACTTTGACCGATTGTTCGAATGGAGCAACTTCTGTTGTTCCTTGCGATGATGGAAATCCAAATACGATTAACGATGAGCAAACAATTCTAGATTGTGATGGTGCTATTTGTATTCCGTGTATGGGAACGCCAACGGATTGTAATTCTAGTTCGACATCAGTCGTCGCATGTGATGACAATGATCCTTGTACCATTAATGATGAACAAACTATTTTGGATAGTGATGGTTCAGTCTGTATTCCTTGCCAAGGTACTTTGACCGATTGTTCGAATGGCACAACTTCCGCGGTTGCTTGTGATGATGGCGATCCAAACACCTTCAATGATGAGCAAACCATTCTTGATTGTGATGGTTCGATTTGTATTCCTTGTCTTGGAACACCTTGTAACATACAAGCATTTATTCAAGATCCAGTTTCGCCACTTTCCTGTCAAAGTTTGGACAATGGCGTTGTTTTAGAAGGACTTGGTTCTTCTACTGGAGCAAACATCCGATATGAATGGAGATTCAACAATACCATCATCGGTACGGATATTACAATAGAAGTTTTTGAAGAAGGTACTTATACTTTATGGGTAATTGATGACGCAAGTTCTTGTCAAAATTCTTTTGATTTTGAATTTATGATTCCAATTATAGACCTTGATCCTGTTTTAAATATCAGTGGTGAAAGCTGTCCAGAAGAAGCCGATGGAAGTTTTATTATTGATACTGTTTTTGGTGGTCAAGCACCTTATCTTTTCGCTTTAGAATCAAGTACTTTTTCAACGAACAATGAATTCACAAATCTTACACCAGGAAATTACACGATAACTATTCAAGATGTGGATGGTTGCGAATCTATAGTAGATTTAATCATCCCAGCTGCGGATCCTATAATCCTTGATCTTGGAGATGATCTGAGAATCAACTTAGGAGATAGCCTTCAACTTTCTGTGCTTACCAATTCAATCATTGACACTATCATTTGGAATACGGAAGAAAGTTTAAGTTGCTTGGATTGTCCTGAACCATATGCTAGTCCGATTAATGCTACGAATTATTCTGTAACAATTTATGATGCCAATGGCTGTAGTGCAAGCGATGAGATTATGCTTTTAGTTGATAAACCGCGTAGAGTATTTATTCCAAATACTTTCTCTCCAAATGGAGATGGGTTTAATGATGATTTCATGATTTATGCTGGGCCAGATGTTCAAGAAATTCGTCAATTTAGAATCTATGACCGTTGGGGAGCGACTTTATTCTCTGGAGTTAATTTCATGCCTAATGATCCAGGCTTTGCATGGAACGGAATGTTCCGCGGAAAGGAAGTTGGTGCTGGCGTATATCTATACTTTGCAGAGGTAGAATATGTGGACGGAAGAGTTGAAATACTTGCGGGAGATATTACATTGATAAAATAAAGGCGGAGATAAGCTGTTCAAAAAAACGATGTAAAATGAAGTTATTTTTTCGTCGATCCTTTTTGTCTTGTTACTAGCAGTGTTGATACGCTGAGAAATCTCCGGGGTTTTGCCAAAAGTAATTACGAAACAAAACCTTTATAGGAGGCTTTATTTTTAAACCACGGAGGTTTTCCACGACTAAGTTTTGCCTTTGATTTTAGGAAGTAACTTTTACAATAGTATATCAGAATACAAATTTTAAACGCATACTTTTAAAAGCTACTACCTAGCTTTCTCAAATCGTTAACAGTTTCAATAACATAGCGAACATTTTAATTTTTTTTAAAAAATAATTATGAAAAAAACAGTACTAAACATCCTTTGCTTATTTCTTGTTTCTTCAATCATCGCTCAAAATGGTCCAGTAGATTTTGAAAGCGGTGGAAATGGAGATCAGTGGACTTGGACCGTTTTTGAAAACGATTCAAATCCTCCGCTTGAAATCATTGACAATCCTGATCCATCTGGTATCAACACCTCCGCTACTGTTGCTAAGTTTACCGCATTACAAACAGGGCAGCCTTTTGCAGGATGCGAAACTCAGCATGGTGCTGACGTTGGATCTTTCGCTTTGACATCACAGACTAGTACCATTACGATTATGGTTTGGAAATCTGTTATTAGTGATGTAGGCATAAAACTAGTTGAAGCTTCATCCGCTTCGCTTGGAGAAATCAAAGTAGCGAATACGCTAACTGACCAATGGGAAGAAATCACTTTTGACTTTTCATCCATGGAAGGAATCACCTATGATCAGATTGTCGTTTTCCCTGATTTCGACGCAAGGGCTTCAGACAACATCATCTACTTTGACAATATCTCTTTTGGAAACTTACCTCCGCTACCAGCACCAATGGTTGCTGCTCCTGATCCTACGATCGACCCTGCAAATGTAATTTCTATGTTTAGTAATGTTTATACCGATGTACCGGTCGACACTTGGCAAACACCTTGGTCTTCTGGAAGCTTAAGCGATATTCAAATAGCAGGGAATGATACGAAGAGATATCAATCGCTTGATTTTGTAGGCATTGAAACCGTAGGTTCAAACTTGATTGATGCTTCTACGATGGAATATTTCCATATGGATATTTGGACACCAAACATGACAACCTTTAAAATAAAATTAGTTGATTTTGGAGCTGATGAAAACTTCGAAGGAGGAGATGATTCTGAGCATGAACTTGTTTTTGAAAACCCTGCTCAAAACGAATGGATTTCTTACGAAATTCCATTGGGAGATTTTACGGGTTTAAATTCTAGAACAGATCTTGCTCAATTAATCATTTCTGGTCTTCCAAGTGGTGGCGGAACTGTTTATGTTGATAATGTTTATTTTTCAACAATCCCTACTAGTTTAATTGAGTTGAATACAAGTGCTAAAGTTGAGCTATCTCCAAATCCAGTTCAACATAACTTACGTCTCTCATCTGATGAAATCATTGAGGAGTTTAAAATTTATTCTATCCTTGGAGAATTAATACTTTCTAAGAATGCTGAAGAAAAAACAAGTTCTATTAATGTTTCTAGTTTGACAAGTGGAATGTATATACTTGTTGCAAAAATTGATGGAGGATTAGTTGTTGAGCAATTTGTAAAAGAGTAAAAGATCTGTTGAAATGAAATAAAAAAGGTTTAGTAAACTGTGAACGTTTACTAAACCTTTTTTTATTCCTACCCACCAATGTTTTGAAAGGTAGCCCGCTTCTAAAACATATTAATCCTGTTTTATTAACTTTACGACCTTGCTTCCTTCAGCACTTTGAATCAACAAAGTGTAAAAGCCTACTGGCAGAGCCTCATCTATTTTTAGTTTTGTATTTTCACTTAGAAACATAGAATTACTAAAGACGACCATTCCTGTATTAGAAAATAATTTTATCGAAACCTCACTTTCAATTTCTTGATTTAACTTCAGAGAAATTTCTCCAAAGAAAGGATTCGGAGCGACCTCTACATTTAATTCAGGTTGGCCAGCTAGATCATTAAACCCAGAAGGAATTCCTTCCAGTATTGTGTGTTTGGTATCCACTTCAAAAGGACCTAAACGATCCACGTGACCATTTGTCCAATCAATCCGAATAGAATCAACTACATCAATATCTCCTAATCCAAAATGCATCACACTAGTATGTTGAGAAGCATGACTTGCCCCACCACCGTATAATTCTTTGACGAAAGTTTGACCATTTCCATAAACCCAGATTTTAGATCCGTAAGCATCTCTATTGGTTTCCTGTCCAATCAATTTGAACTGAACATAATGATTATCATTTTCAATTTCATTGACATAAAATTTAGAAAAGTGATCAAACTCATCCAAGACCACAACTACAATATCCAGGTCTCCATCTTGATCAAAATCAGAATAAGCCATTCCATGGCAGTAAGAAATATCACCTACCCCAGCTTCATCTGTAATATCTGTAAATGTTTTATCGCCATTATTAAGAAATAATTTATCCGGATCGTTTTGAGAAGTAGCATAGGCTGCAAGAGTTGGAATCCTCCCATTGGCAACATACAAGTCATCCCAAGAATCATTATCTACATCAAAAAAAGCAGTTCCCCAACCAGTGGTATTCAAGCCATCCGTAGGTACAGTTGTATTTTCAACTCCAGCAGTTGTCGTAACATCTTCAAAGTTGCCATTGTTATTTTCGATCAAAACATTTCGACCGATATTAGTCGTATAGTAATCAAAATCCAAATCATGATCATAATCTCCAGCAGCTATTCCCATACCAAAGATTTGAATATCGGCTCCAGTTGAAGCACCTACATTTGAGAAGTCATTACTGGGGTAATTATTTTGATACAACTCGTTTGAACTTAGAAACATACCAAAATCATTTGCTAGATATAAATCAAGATCTCCATCCATGTCATAATCAGAAGGAACCGCTGCAATAGTACATCCATCATTATTAACTCCAAACTCTGCTGATACTTCCGTAAAGGTGAGGTCTCCATTATTATGGTATAAATAATTAGGATAACACTCATGTGCAAAACCATCAATCGCTCCATTCGAATCATAAGTAAAAGCTGCTGCTTCAATATGATTCATCACATAGACATCCAGGAATCCATCTTTATCATAATCTAAAAAAGCGGCTCCCATCCCGAATGATTCGTGAGTAATCCCAGCGGATTCACCAATCTCGGTAAAAGTACCATCTCCATTATTGAGAAAGAACAAACTTCTTGCGATTGGTTCTTCCGCTCCCTCGTAACGCTCCCAGGTTGTAACAAAAATATCGCGATTGCCATCATTGTCAATATCACCAGTTGTAACGCCCATCGTATTATACTGTAAAGTAATTCCGAGGCCAATCGTTTCGCTATCCATTTTGGTAAAAGTACCATCGCCATTGTTCCGATAAATGTCATCAACGTTTGCTCCTCCAGTAATATAAAAATCATCATCGCCATCATTTTCATAATCAAAAAATGCAGCACCACCTCCCATCAGACTTCGATCATTAAATGCATGATTAAAACCTACCGCATTACTTTGTTCGGAGAAAAATTGAGCACTAAGTACAGTGGTAAAAAAGATAAAAACCAGGAAAGAAATAAATCGGTACATGATATTTTTTTTGGAGTTAAGAAATCGTTTTTTTAGATAGTTATCCTAAACGAAGCTATGACTTTTTTTATAATTCTTATATTAGAATTGGATTTTTTATCCAACTGAGTTTTATAAATTCTATTTACAAAAAAGAAGGCTGCTCTTTTCAGAACAGCCTTCAGGGTATAATGGTAACTAAAGTTTAGGAAACTTTAAAAAGTTCCTAAACTAGTTTTTTAGTCTAAAAGAATCATTTTCTTAGTTTGAGAATCTGTCGCTGTATTTACTCGGTAGTATAAAATACCTGTAACCGGTAAATCCGAACGATTCACATTGACTTGGTTGTAGCCTTGAGCATACTCCCCTCCTCTTTTGTAAATCAATCTACCTGACACATCAAATACTTCTAAACTAGCAGCTCCTGCTTCCGGAAGATTAAAACCAATCATGGTTGTATTCTTAAATGGATTCGGTTGATTCTGATAAAGAACAAAATCAACAGCTGGAGTAATTACATTTACATCTTCTGATGTAAGATCTATTGTTGTTTCAGAAGAATCATCAAGACCTAATACATTTTCATTATTAGGATCAGTTAAATCTGAGTTAGACATAAAGGCATTGAAAGTCGCAGTCGTTGTAGAAATATTTCCACAATTATCTCGAACTCTGAAAGTCACAGTAACTGAAGTTACTCCAGGCGCACCCATACAGTTGAATGATGGATTTGCAGGAATCGTTGACCAGAATACATTTTCACTTGAACAAGCATCGTATGCATCTGCTCCTCCATGACTATCTACCCATGCATCAAAATTAGCTGGCGTATCATAGTTACAAATTTCCCAGTGATCTTGAGCTTCTTCAAAAATCGTTGGAGCTTCCGTATCTACTACTACATAAGTCGTTGTACAGAAAGAAGTTCTTCCACAGTTATCTGTTGCTCTAAAAGTAATCGTATTGATACCGTTATTGAGACAAGTATTGATGTTGTTCGAATTGAAGTTATTGAAAACCGTCAAGTCATTTCCACAAGCTGAAGAAGCTGATACCGATGCGATGTAAGCTTCGATTGCAGCGATCGTTCCATCTTCTCCTCCGTAATCTTCACAGTTGAATTGTAACCATTGTTCGTCTTCACAACCAGCGAATACTGGTCCTTCATTTTGAACTACATAATCCAATGTTACAGGAATAGAATTTCTTCCACATGCATCTGTAACCGTATATGTATAACGGTAAAGCGTACCATTACAATCCATTGCTCCTATGATTTGTGGTCCTGCAATATTTACTGTTGCATCAGCGCCACAAGCCACATCATAAGTAATGAAACTCTCATTAGGATTTACACCCGCAAGACAAGTAGTTGTTTGTGTTGCAATAACGCTAGTAATTACTGGTTCATTAAAGTTTTGGATCGTAAATACTCTTTCCGTTTCAACGATACGATTACAAGCATCTTTTACTCGGTAAGTATAAGTATAAGTTGAGCCTGGGCAATTTGCTGGGCCAGAGATTACTGGACCTAATACATTGATCACATTATCTCCAAGACAATCTGCATCTACAGTTACGTCATTAACAGATACTTCAATATCATCGAAGCATTCAACATTTCCTCCAGCAGGTACAGTAACTGTAGGAGCATTATTTTGAATTAAAAATTGTTGCTCACATTCTGCTGTTCTTCCACATTCATCAACTGCTTTATAAATGTAAGTGTAAACCGTTCCATCACAACCAGGAAGACCTCCTGTGATTAATGGTTGTTTTACATAAACTGCAACGATCTCTCCACAACTTGCTGATGCAGTTGCGAAACTTGGATCAACTACGATATCTTCAAAACAAGTAACTACCTCATCTGCAGGACAAGTAATACTTGGTCCAGGAGCAGGTAATACAGTAATCGTCTGAGTATAAGAATCTGAATTTCCACAAGCATCAGTAGCCGTCCATGTTCTCATAATTACACTACCTGCACAAACATCTAACATACCTGTTTCCATAAAGGTGACCATTAATCCGTCAGGTGTCGCAATAGTTTGTCCATTGTTCAAATCTCCTGGAGTAGCAACATCAGGACCAGCCCATACAAAATCAGCAGCCGCTCCTCCCATACCAGTCAATTGAATAGAATTTCCTATTGGAGTAGCACTAGTTTCAGAAACTCCAACGTCGGTAGAAGTCATTCCTAAAGCAGGACCATTATTTGCAGTCATCGTACCTTCATAACTTAAAAACTCAACAACAACTCCATCACAAACAAGAGCTAATCCATCAGGTGCTCCGTTTTGTAAACCATTAGCAGGTAAAGAGAAATTCAAAGCACCGTAACCACAACCTTCGTTGTCGATAGTTCCAGAAAGGTCAATTGTATTATAAGTATTTCCATTAGATCCATTGTATAAAACAACTTGGCAATTGCTTAAATCAAAACCTGCAGTTCCTGCGATTTCGAAAAATTCTCCTACATCACCACCAGCATTATCATAATGGATTTCGTTGATCCATGCTGATGCGCCTCCTGTTCCAAAATCACAATTATCTATTGCAGTGACCATTGCCACTTCTGGAAGTTCGCAAGTCACTTCCATACTCATCGGAACATCACAGAAAGTAGGTGGCGTATTATCTTCAATGGTAATCATTTGTACATGCGTAGTCACTGTACCACAAGCATCAGTTGCTGTCCATGTTCTAGTAATAATACCAGATTGAGGACAAGCACCAGCTACAAAGCTTTCCATAAACATTACTGGCACATCATTCGTTTGAGGGCAGTTATCAATATTGAAAGATTGATCCGTATTAATGGTTCCAGGAGTTTCAGTCATTGGAGCTACCCAGGTAAAATCAGCACCAGCACATCCAGCTTCTCCTGTTTTTTGTAAAGATTGTCCAATTGGAGTTGTTCCTTCTTCTTCTACACCGATATCCGTTGACATCATTCCAGCAGCAGGGCCATTATTTGCAGTCATCGTACCTTCGTAACTTAAAAACTCAATTACCTCTCCATCACACACTAAAGCCAATCCATCAGGTGCTCCATTTTGAAGTCCATTAGATGGTAAAGGAAAACTCACTGCTCCAAAACCAGCTCCTTCATTATCAATACTTCCTGTAAGAACAATTGTATTATAAGAATCACCATTCGATCCATTGTATAATACAACTTGGCAAGTACTCAAATCAAATCCAGCTGTTCCAGCGATTTCGAAAAACTCCCCAACATCACCACCTGCATTATCATAATGAATTTCATTTATAAAAATAACATCTGCAATTTCTGCACAGTTATCTGTAGCAGTAATCATAGGTACTGGAGGAACTGCATCACATTCTACAGTTAGTGGACCTGGCATCTCACTTAAAGTCGGTCCTTCTGGATCGAATGTAAAAGTGAAAGTCTGATCGCATTCAGCAAAGTCGCCATTATCATCTGTTACTCTATAAGTTCTTGTAATTGTACGAGAACATCCAACATCAAGCATCACATCGCCTACATGAGATTTAACGACTATTCCACAACCATCTGTACTTACAACTAAGCTAGTATCCGGTGCAGGAACAATTGGATTACAACCTGGAGGTAACATAAAGTTATCAGCAGGACAAGTAATCGTTGGAGGTGAACAAAGGTCACACATGAATGCACAAGCAGCAGGTATTGTCAATCCTGAACTATTACTTGTTGTCCAAGTCGAAGTATAAATCGCAGCAGACAAAGTTGCTGCATCTCCTGTTGTTGTACTTAAACTTGCACAATCAACAGCTGCATTATCAACCTCTGTTGCCAGAGAAAAAGCATTAACACCATCCATTAAAGTAGCAGGTAATGCAGAAGTATTGGAAGAAGTCGCATCTGCTTCCCAACCAGTACTATTCATTTGAATACCAGTAATAAATCCAGCAGGAACTGCTCCTTGGTATACAAAAAATTGATCTCCTCCTGTCGATAAAGCGATACTCCCACTTATCGAAGTAATTTGCCCTACATCTGTACCATCAACTAATGATACATCATTAAAAGCTTGAAATGCAGGCGGGCCTAATTCCAATAAAACTTCAGTTCCACATGGAAGTGCTTGAGTAATAGAAATCAATTGAACACCTTCCCCAGTTCTAAAAGAACCAGAAGCCATCCATCCATTATCTGTAACCGTAAATGTAGTTCCAGCATCCACGGCTTTTAAAAATAGCAGTGAAACTTTGTCAGGTGTATCGGCTTGATAACCTGTAATTGCAATTTCTCCTGCGGCAAAGGTAGTCTGCGCAGTTAGATTGCTTATTCCGGCAAATAGAAAGACTAGAAGCGGAATCAAATTTTTAAATTGTAAATTGTTGTTTTTCATAGAATAAAAATTCTTTATTTGTTTTTTAATTAGATTGAAAGAGAGTGCTATATATACAAACTTGTATAAATACAAAATGGGGGTAAAATCGTGATTTTTACCTGAGTTATCGGTGATTGAGATGTGTTAAGAAGTTCTTTTCAGAATTTGGGACAAAATGCAACAAGAAAATAGACCAGTCCTGTGGCAGAAGTATAGAACGTGAAGGTAACAAGAATGATTCAATTATTAGGGGAATACATATTAATTTTTTGCAAATAAGATGTCAAAAAACATCAAATAAAATATTCCAACGTTTTATCAGCTTTTATTTTTTAAATATCATACTCCTTGTGGAGCGCTAAATTATTATCTTTATTACAAAAATCATCCATGAGAAAACATCTAATTTTGTTTTTATGTTTCGCCATTAGCCTATCACTTTCTGCTCAGAAATCATCAAACAAAAAGGACTACTGGACTATAAAAAACGAAACGGCTATTCAGTGGGATCTTTCCACTCTTCCTCATCTCCCCCATTCTGATAATATCGAAATGGCTGGTAAAAAAGTAGCTGGGATCATTTCTTATTCCGTAGATACTTCTGGAACATTAAGCTTAGAACGTCAAATCTTCTTTCCTCAACTTCACCCTTTTATAAAAGACACTGACCCTGATTGGTTTGTCTATCGAGCTTATTTAAAAGATATTTTCAAAGATGATATTCTTCCGAGTTTGATTATCGAAAACCGTCAATTTATTCCTGGCAAATTAAAATCCGTAACGATTGATGGCCATTTGAATTTCTTACATTATCCTTCTCGAAATGGTTTAAAATTAGAACGTCGCCTCTTCCCTTCCATGAATGAACGATTATTTGTTGAAGAATGGGTCGTGACCAATACGACCGAACAAGCCATGAATATTCAATCGGGAAATACGGATTTAAAATTTGTAGACTTTGGTGATAAAGGAAAATTTACGCAGCAAATTATTTCAGATGCACCAGAAAATTTTGTCTTAGCTCCAAAGAAGTCGATTACCTTTTCTATAAAAATAATGGCTCAATTAAATACGGAAGGTTTTCCTATTGAAGCCAATGCTTCTAAAGAACGTAAACATTTTTTAAAAGAAATGTCAGGTGCTTTGAATCT
>CAKZTD010000159.1 GCA_937921595.1 uncultured Saprospiraceae bacterium | reverse complement strand
TTTCAAGGTTGGTCCTTGAGCGGAGGGGTAAGTGAAAATTAAATTATTTACGTTGATCATTTTTTGAACAATTATTTTTCAATCAAATATATGCGGCCTATAGTCTTTCCAGGATTGTTCAATATCCACTTTAGGCTTTCGGCAAATATAAAGAGGAATTCCATTTTCCTCTCCGATGGCATATTTATGCTCAATCATTTTCACCAAGGTTTTTTCTTCAAAAAAATATTCAACCATCGGATCTTCATTCCCTAAACTTATCCACACTTCCGCATTTTTATTTTGAAAGCCTCAAAACCAAAAACTACCATGTCGACATATCGGTTTTGGCAATCCGTATTGTTCTCCTAATATCGTCAAGGCTCCAGCTTCTCCATAATTCTCTGCCCATAAAACACAATTACTTTTTTCTTTTTGACTAAGGCTTTGATAAACACTATCCACCAGTCTGACTTGCTCTTCCCAGCCAAACATATCTGCATAATCACCTGTCAATTCTACCCTTCCATCAACTTCCTCCTGACCAGTATATTCTACAAATTCTTCAATAGGCAAAATAGGCGTCGCATAAGGAATGCCAGGAATTGCCGGTATCAAAACTACTGCAGAAACCAGATAAACCAAAGCAGTTTTTTTATGAAGAAGAGATTCTATTTTTACCGTTCCACTTGCAAACAAAACCGGATAAATGGAAAACAAATAATAAGCTTTTGAATTTTGAATCCACATGGTGAAGAAAATCACTAAAACTGCTACTCCTATACTTCTATATTTCTTCAAATGCTTTCCTGCTAACAGTGCTCCTAAGCCCAAGAGGCTAAGGATCAAAGTAAACGGATAATTTAGCTGTTCAGTAACAAACTCCAAAGGATTGATTCCGTCTAACTGATTTTCTCTTAAAGCTTGTAGATGTTGTAAAAGTGGAAAATCATTTCTGAATTGCCAGATTATATTTGGCAGAAAAATAAGTAATGCAATCCCTCCTGAAATATAGACCCATTTATTTTTAAAAAGTTCACCTTTTTTATAAAAAAATAATCCTACAAATAATCCAAAAGCCCAAACGAACATCGTAAATTTCGTCATCAGCCCCAGCCCTAAAGTTGCTCCAAGAAAGAGCAGTATTTTAAAATTTTCAGAATTGATATACCTAATAGCAAAGTAAAACCCAAGGGTCCAAAAAAACTGATCGAATGCGACAGGTTGAAATAAAGTATGGTTCCTGTAAAAAGGAAGAAAAGCCAATACACAAATTCCCGCGAGGAAAATAGCTTTTGTTTTACCACCTAGTTCCTTGGCCATTAAGCAACACAAAACCAATATCCCAACACCAGCCAAAGTTGGAAAAAGTCTCACACCTAATAATGAGTAGTCGAAAAGTAAGTAGGCTAATTTTCCAATGAATCCAATCATAGGAGGAAATTCCATATAGCCCCAATCCAAATGCTCGCTGACGGATAAATGAAGTAATTCATCTCGATGAAATCCGTAATTTTGATTACCAATCCATTGGATTAAGAATTTAATAATTGAAAGAAAGAGAATGATTGGCCAGTATTTTTTCATAAGGTTTTAGGTCTACCTGATCGATACAAGGTAAGAAAAAATTGCTCATTGAGTGCAATTAAATATCTTATCTCTTTCCTTTTACCTCTTACATTGAAAACCAATTTATAGCATTTTTCTTTGATGTAAAAAAGTCAAACTTATTAGGAGTACTTGTTTCTATCAAATCCATCGGGTTGAAAACCAGAGCAACCTTTTTAAATTTTGTCAAACATGGTTCTAAGTCTGATAACTGTTCTTTAAAAAATTTAGAGGTAGCTGTCGAAGCAAAATTAGACGTTCCAATATCTATAATCACATACTCATGGCTTTTAGAATTTATCAATTCAGACCTAAGTCGAACGACTTCATCATATTCAATTGGGCAACTTAATTTTATTTCTAACATGTGCATATCACTTTTATTATTTGATAAAAAACAAGCGTTTAATTCATCCAGCCTGTTTGTACATCGTTTGTAATGTTCGCCGAGCAAAAAAGATTCTCGTCTTAATCGTCCCAAGAGGAACGCCAAGTAATTCTGCAATTTCTTTATATTGGTATCCTTTATAAAACATCCAGAATGGTCTTTTAAAATTTTCTGGAAGCTTGCTGAGCATTCGAAGTAGCTCTTTATAGGCCATTCTACTTTCTCCTCCATTTAGATTCGTTGAAATATCTAAATTTAAAACAGGAACATTATGAGGCTCATTAAGGATAGCTCTCATTCGTTTTCTCCTTCGGTAATTATTGATAAAAATATTTCTCATAATGGTCATTGCCCAGGCTTTAAAATTCGTATCCATTTTATATTTTTCTGATTTAGAAATAATACTCAGCACCGTATCCTGATAAAGATCATTTGCATCAAATTCGTTTTTCATTAATAGAATAGAATACGACTGTAAAGCTGGAGTTACTTTGTTTATTTTTGACATGATGTTATTCTCTTTTTTAAGAGGCAATTGATTCATAGCTATTTCATTTTCTTTTAAATATTTCATTTTGGTTATTTTTTGGTGTAAAAATTTGAGGTAAAAAAAGAATTCCCATTTTGCGATGAAAGCCATTTCATAAAACACTCAGGGAATTCTTTCGATAAAAAGACGGATAAATAGATAGTTATTTTTCTGTTTCCTTAATTTCTATAAAACAAATATCAGGAAAGAATACGATGTAATCGTTCGGATATGTAAATCCGAACTTATTGAACAAGTCTAAATTTCATTTTACTAAGATTCATGCATAATTGCTCTACCTACACACCAAACGGGAGTATTGGATACAAAAGAAATCCTATTTTTGATCGTTGAAAAATGTATTCTGCGAAATGGATCTATTTGTCTGCAAAATGATTTCCAGAAAATTTCTGCCATTGAAATCCTTCATTGCGTCCTCAAGAATTATTTATTGCAAAGTTGAGGATAGTTTACAAAGTAAACTTGACCTTAGTCGCCAATGTTTTTACAGTTTGAGCCAAAGAAAATTGTTAAAGGTATGTTGAAAATTGGCAGAGAATACTTTACTTTCATCAAACCTGATCTAAAATGCACCAATTATGGCATCAACATTGTATATAAAAAATTAGTAATATATGTTTTAGACAAAACGACTAACTTAACATTTTATGCCGGAATTAGTAACCTACAACAATTCTATTGATTGTATTTATGTTGACTCTTATGGAAAGGTCACCTTAGATGAAGTACAATTGTCTTTAGAGAATGTTGTTGCTCTGCTAAAAAAGCATAAGTCCAAACGACTGATCGTCGATGTAAGAAAACAGGAAATAGCCCTTCCTTTTATTGATGCCTTTGTTATTAGTAAAGATCTAGTTGATGCACTACCAGCAAGTTTAAAAATTGCTTATATCGTAACAAATCCTCCTCAACAATCTCAAGCCTTCTTCACTTTAATGACCGAAACCTTGGGACGTCCAGTCCAAGTATTCTACACCACAGCTATGGCAAAAGCTTGGTTTGAAAATGAATATGCTCCTAGGCCAAATCCTTTTATTGGGAAAGTAAAATTTCCAAGTATAAGTAAGTAAAGTTACTTGTAGAAAGTGGTTTGAATCTATTTTGTATTCCAGCCCCAAAGTCCAAAATTCACAGACTTACTAATTTTAAAATCATTACGAGTAATCGTTACTGAGATCTGTCCACGGTGGTGTGCTTCATGTGCAATCATCTGAGCAAAGAAAGCAATCGGATGAGGTTTGTATCCTTTTATTTTATTTTCAATGAGTACTTTTTCCAAGTAATCAGACATTGCTTTTCCAGAAATACTCAATGCTTCTTTCAAAGCCTTTTTGTTATTTGCTATTTTCTTATCTACTTTTATATTGACTTTATTCCCTCCTTTGTTAATCCACATCGAACGGATGTTATTGATGTGCACAAACTGCTCCCCTATCGTTCGGCCTTTGCCAGCTAGTTTTGCAGACAACCATTCTTCTTCGATTTCGTTGAGGAGGTAAAGATTAACTCGATTCGTTGCATTATAAGTTTCTACTAATTGGTTGGTCATACTTGCAGACATGATCGTTGATTTTTTTTAGTTTTTTATTTAATGGCCTAGATTCTATTTTAATACAACGTAACAATCAGGGTTTAAAATAATATTAGTTTTTAATTTACTCTAAGCTATGAAAACGGTATTAGGTTTTCAGGCTTTCCTAATGCTGAATGCTGTTTACACTCCGTTTAAAATTATGCTCTTAAGTTCCAAATTAAATTCAACTTCTGATTCGCATAACTTGTATTTTTTCTTTTACCTTTTGGATAACAGAATCTGGAGCTAATTGACTCGGCGTACTTCGATAAAGTGCTACTGATTTTTCCAAATGTGAAATTTTTTCAATCAAGTCCATACTCCTATTTGTAAGAGGAGCATAATGCAATACTTTGGGATTGACAATATTTTTATTGATTAAAAAATCTATTTTCTTATGACATCTGCATGGATTTTCCGGATTTACCAAACCGCATTTTTGGTGTAAAAAATTTTTAATCTTCTTCTTCGATCTTGAAAGTTGTTGTCTAAAATTATCAGGCGCTATTTCTAAAATCGCTGCGCCTTCCTGGCTATTAAATTCCAAAAGAATCCCCAAAATATAAACCATCCGACTCTGCTCACTAAGACAAAGCAACAAACCATGAGTGCAAGTCACTTTCACTTCTTCTTCGAGTAATCGGCGTTCCCCTTGATTTTCTGTATAAGCAATAGTTGAAGATTGTCCACTGTCGATCAGATCTGCGTATTCATCAAAAGACATAATAAAGCGCTCCTTTTGTTTACGCTTCTTGGTTAGCAAGTAATTGGTTGCAACTCGATAGACCCAAGTTTGAAAACGACTTTCTCCACGAAAGCTTCCAAGATGGGTCATCACTCTAACGAGAATCTCCTGAGTGGCATCTTTAGCATCTTCCGGATAAAGTAGCATTTTCAAAGAAAGATTGTACACCAAATCTTTGATACTCATCATCACCACTTCCAATGCATCTACATCTCCGGATTTTGCCTCTTCCACCTTTTTTTCTAAAAAATCATCCATATCTGTAAATTAGACTTTTTGAGCGGGAGTAGTGTGACAGCTTGCTTGAGTTTTTTTGAAAAATAAAACCTACTATCTTAAGGTGCTGGATAAATTCCTTTCTCTCATCTTTTCCCAAGATAAACGACATTATAAATGATATTAAAAATTAAAAAGAAGAATACTTTCCTTTTTTCAACAAAAAACAAGTAAGTCTACCATTTTATAGTATTAAATTCACGTCTTTTACCTACCTTTATAACAAAGACTTTACATGTTATGGGAGTAACTATTCACTACAGGGGAAATCTTAAAAATCCAAAAGATATACCTACTATTACAGCTGAATTAGAAGATATTTGTAAGTCCGCAGATTGGACTTATAGAGTTTACGACGATTCTAATACTGAGTTAAAAAAGTTACCTTTTCGAGGGATCACTTTTCAGCCTCATCCAAAGAGTGAAAGCGTCTGGATGATTTTCCAGGAGGATGGTAATTTATTCTTTCCGCTTGGAGCGACCGAAGATGAATTTTCAAAGGAGCCAATATGGGCTTTTACAAAAACTCAATTTGCAGGTGCTGATGTACACATCGCCTTGTGTCGTTTATTGAAGTATCTTTCAGAACGTTGGTTCCAGTCTTTTGAGGTCATTGATGATGGTGGTTATTGGGAGGACAACGATGCAGAAGAACTCAACAAACGGATCGGAATTATTAACGAAGCAATCACAGCAATTGAAGAAGGTCTAACGGGTTTGCCTTTACAAAAGAATGAAAGTACTGAAGATAGGGTTAAAAAAATCCTAGATGGCTTACGGAAGAAACGGAAGGATGAAGAATAAGAATGAAAATTTTCATCCTAAACTTGTCGAAGAATAGAAATTAAGAATTTAATTGCTCCTCGATATAAGCTTTGATTTTATTCAAATCTTTTTTTAAAAAATCGAGTTCGCTTTCTTCAAGGGTTAATAGTACTATTTTTTCGATCCTGTTTTCTTTGATACCTACCACCCCGTTTCGATGACCATATTCTCCTTCTACAATTTCAGCGTAGACTTCTTCAATTCTATTTGACTTGATTTCTTTATTTGCTTTTTTTGATCTGATTGAAATTCCATATTTAGAAATGATAATTTTATCTCCTGCAGATTTTGATTTACTTTTTGTAAGATCATTGAGACTAATAATAAAAGCAATGACTCCAAAAATTAATGCTTTTCCACCCATGTAATAAAACAAAACAATCAAGATAATAATCCCTAATAAATACAAACCTATTTTCACTTCATCACGAAGTAGTTTCTTCGCAGGACGTTGAATTTCATGTTCGTCATTATTATTGATCACCAGATCAAATCCATGGCTTTTCAAAACTTCTTCAATACTTACTGATCCTGACATATCCTCAGTTTTTTATTTCAATTCTTTTCGTTTATATAAAAATTCAAAAATCACTTTGTCCACATGCGAGATTAAATCCATGTTTTTATAATTAAGCCAACGGATTTCTTCGATTTCACTATCAGGTTTTAAAACACCATCGTACGCGGCACTGTAGCAAGTCATTTTCACCATTACTCCTTTTGTATGACCATGAGCCTGAGCTTTAAAGGTACCAATATATCTAGCTGAAGTCGGAATGATTTTTACAGATAATTCTTCTTCCACTTCTCTTTGCAAAGCTTCGATATCATTTTCTCCAGGATCTCTTTTACCGCCAGGAATATAATATTTGTCTTTGCCTTTGGAACGGGTACTCAGGATCTTTCCATCTTGAAGATCAATGTAAGCCAGTTTGTCAATCTCTCGATCAGTAAGATCATAGTTGCTGACTTCAATCAGGTTTCCTTCAGGGTCTCGGAAATAGATAGAATATATTTTTCCATTAACTCCTGTTCGTGGAACAATACCTTCGAGTATTCTTATTCCATAATTTTCAATATCGGATTTTACTTTTTGAATATCGCTTGTGGTGATAAAACAGAGGTCAGCAGAACCAGGAATTACCTGTTCAGCTTTGGGCTCAAATTCTTGTCCTTTTTGGTGGAGATTTATTTTTTGATTGCCGAATTTCAAGGCTTTCCGATTGGCATCGAAAGTAAGCTCTTCCATACCGAGTACTTCAGTGTAGAATTTTATGGTCTGTGAAATATCAGTGACAGTGAGGACTAAATGCTCTAGGTTTAGGATTTTCATAATTTTAAAATTAGAAATCCTAAGTTACATAATTCTATGACAACTAAGCCATCACAGGAGCGGCTTTGACGACTGCATTAGGTAGGGTAAAATAAAAAGTAGAACCTTCTTCTTGACTAGACTCCAGCCACATCTTTCCACCATAAGCACCAATCACACGATTACAAAAAGCCAAGCCAATACCAGAACCCTCATATTCTTGAGTAGAATGCAAACGGGTAAACATTTTAAAAATATCTTTTTGATATTCTTTAGGTATTCCAATCCCATTATCTTTCACATAGAAACATCGACCATGAGTCAAATCTACTTTTGTTCCAACGTGAATAACTGGTGTTTTTGATTGATTATATTTAATCCCATTATTGATCAGGTTTTGCAAAACCTGAGCGATCAATGTTGAATTTGCTCGAATAGTTATTAATTTTTCAAAAACAATTTTCGCCTTTTGCTCATCAACAACAGAGGTAAGATTTATCGTTGCTTCTCTCACCGCATCACACATATAAAAGACGGTTTGCTCTCCCAGATCTTTATCTGCAGTACTGTAACTTAATAAACCTTGAATTAATTTCTGAGCCCTTTCAGCACTTTGCGAGATAAAATCTAAATATTCATTCGCTGCATCATCCAACTGATTGCGTTTTTGCCTTTGTAACAACTGAGCAAAACTGGCAATATTCCGTATTGGTGTTTTTAAATCATGAGAAGCGATATGTGCAAAATCGGTCAAGTCCTTATTACTTTGTTCTAACTTCTTAGCATTCTCTGTCAATGCTTCTTCATTCTTTTCTAATTCCTTAGAAAGCCTTTGGGTTTTTTCTAAAGCCTTTTTCAATATCGTTTTCTGCCGATCTTCCTCTTTTAAAACCTGTTTTAGATAAGGAAATAAAAAGAGAATAACAATTGTAAAAGCGCCGAAACTCAACAAAGCATTTCTCATTGATTTGGCTCTAACATCATTTATAAAATGATCAAATTTCTCATCAGCTTGAACAAATGCTACTATCTCTCCTCTACTATTTTTAATGGGTGCAAAAGAAGAAAGCCAATGCCCAAATTCATCTTTATATAAACCAATTTTTCCGCCATCTTCCAATCTTGCAAAAGCTTCATCTGGTAAAGAAGTATAAGTATGTCGGTAATAAGGTTCCTGACTTGAAGTAGTAATAAACTGAAGATTTTTGGAATCATCTTCTGTTTTTACAAAAGTATAGATTGGACTATTTAGATCGTGATTCACATAAGCTTGAGCTAAAACAGTATGGATCTTCTTATAATTTTCTTCTTGCTGATTATAGCTAATGTCTCCCATCAGACTAAATTTATCTGTCAATTCGACATGTTGATCTCCATCAATTTGAACAGCCAAACTCTTCACTACACCTTGCAGTCTATCCAAGGTAAGCTTCTCTACATGATTGATGGTGGTATAATAATCACTAGCTAGAAAACAGCTAAGTAATACAAACACAGCAAGGCTTACTATGCGTAAGATTCTCTTGTTTAAAGAGTTCTTTTGTTTAACTAGATTGTTAAACTTATGTTGGTTCGTTGACGTTGTTTGCATAATGCGTTGATTCCAAAACTAAATAAGCCAAGTATTATGCCATATTAGGTGGATTATCAGATGAAAAGGTATGGTAGTTTTTCCATATCTATATCAAGAACCAAAAATCATTATTCTACTTCAATATCATATTTCGCTAGAAGCCCCATGAGGCCAGCCCTTGAAAATTTTGCTTTTTTGATCTGATTGATTTCAGGATCAATCCTATAGTTAAACGCATCTCGAAGATCTGCTTTTAGGAGTTTGGTATTTTCAAAAATAGCCCGATCAAGATTTGAGTCCTCGAAATTAGCATTACTGAGATCTGTTTTCGTAAAGTCTACTTCTTGGAGATTACAACCTTTAAAATTGATATTATTCAGCTTTAGTTCAGAAAAGGAGGCCAGGCTGAGTTGACAGTTTTCAAATTGTATATCGAGCAAAAAAGGATTACAATCATTAAAATTTAGTCCAAGCAATTTACAACCACTGAAGGTGACTTCCCTGAAAGCAGTGTCATTCATTTTCGAAGTAGTAAAATCGCAATTTTGAAACTCACACTCTAAAAACACTACATGTGAGAAATAGAAATCAGCAAACTTACAGTCTATAAAAGTACAATTATCAAACTTCCCTTTGAGTTGATTTTCTTTAGTATAGCTAATGCTTTTGAAAGTTTGATCTTCTATAGTTTTATTCATTTGATTTCGATTTTGTTGCCGAGAAACTTTGGTGCTTTTCCGAAAGTTAAATCCAGCATCATTTTTACTCGGGCTAATTTTTCTCTTTGTTGAATTTTAAAACCATAACGGGCAGCTACATCTGATGCATTATAACCAATTGCTTTCAAGCCTTTTTTCTGAGCGATAAAGATAGCTCTTTCATTATGAAACTGCTGAGAGATAACCGTAAATTCTTCTTGTCCAAAAATCTCTTTACAACGAATCACAGAATCCAATGTTCTAAATCCTGCATAATCCAAAAATATTTTATCTGCCGGCACTCCTTCAGCAATCAGGTCATCTTTCATTTCCGTAGGCTCATCATAATCTTTCCGACTATTATCTCCGCTCACTAAAAGGAATTTAACTTTCCCTGATTTGTATAAATCGCTGGCTGCTTTGATTCGATTGGTATAATAAAGATTGACCCGTCCGCTTCTGAGATATTTTCCAGTCCCTAGCAACAAGCCGACTTTATTAAAAGGAACCTCGTTTGTTGATTGATAAATTTTATCTTTGGTATTCCGGATCACCAGCCAGTTGGAAATCATAATAGTAATCATTGGCAGAGCAACAGC
>CAKZTD010000158.1 GCA_937921595.1 uncultured Saprospiraceae bacterium | reverse complement strand
ATATGCTTGAAGTTTGGCCAAACTTTGAATGCTACATTCATGGCGGCGTAAATATTGAACCTTACCGAGAACAATTCGCTCAGTTACTTCCTTCTGAAAAAGTAAAATACATTGAAGTTTATAACGCTTCTGAAGGTTACTTCGCAACGAAACTCAACCTCGAAGATGATGACATGTTGCTCCTTTTAAACAATGGCGTTTACTATGAGTTTATTCCGATGGATCAATGGAACGAAGAAAACCCTAAAGCAATTACGCTCGACCAGGTTGAACCTGATAAAAATTATGCGCTTCTTGTAAGTACAAATGCTGGTCTTTGGAGATACCTCATTGGTGATACCATTATGTTTACATCAACGAGTCCTTATAAAATAAAAATCACCGGTAGAACCAAACAGTTTGTCAATGCTTTTGGAGAAGAGGTGATGGTTTCGAATACCGATAAAGCGATTGCTCAGGCTTGCACTGAAATGAATGCGATCGTTTCGGAATATACCGTTGCTCCGATTTATTTTCAAAATTCTGGAAAAGGTGGACATGAGTGGTTGGTGGAATTTGAAAAAGAACCGCTCGACTTAAAAGCTTTCAATTCCTTGTTGGACCTAAAACTTCAAATGATCAACTCTGATTATGAAGCGAAGCGATATAAAAATATGGCCCTTAATGAACTACAGTTACGTCCGCTTCCGAAAGGAACTTTCCTTGGCTGGATGAAGCAACGTGGTAAATTGGGTAATCAAAACAAGGTACCGAGACTGGCGAATAACCGTCAGTATGTGGACGAGATTTTAAGTTTTGTAGAGGAACGTGCTTAATGAGTAATTGTCTGCAAACGAAAAGAGATGAACCGGATTAATCTGGTTCATCTCTTTTTTATTTAAACTTTTTTCTTGCTTATATTTTTAACATCTTCCCCGTTTTACATTCTCGAGAAGTTTCTAGTTGAAAAAAGTAAATACCATTAGTCGGGAAATTTTCTTCCTCTAATTTTATCCTATTCTTACCTTTTTCAAAATCTCCTTGAATTGTCTTTATTAGTCTTCCTTTTACATCAAGTATTTTTAAAGACACCTGATCTGCTTCTGGCAAATCAAACTCGATTGTTGTTTCTTTTTGAAAAGGATTCGGTGTTGTAGTTACTGTAAAATCGGATTGGGGGATGGCCTCTGAAAATTGGATATTTAATTTTGCGATATTCTCTTCGAAGGTATAAGCTTCGGAATTTAATTTAGAATTTGTTAGACTAATAAAATCACGGAGTGTTCCGGATTGCACAGCTGTAAAATGAAACGAGAACATAGCAGTTTCATTATTTTCGATTTGATCGAAATCCGTATTAATCCAGCTTGTCAATATTTTTCCTTGCGCTACATTTTGTAAACCTAAGTTGCTTTCACTCATATGTTTTAAATCACCTTTTTGAAAACGCTCGAACTTTAAAAAATCAGCGTCAAAATCTAATTCAAATTGAAAGCCAAGGTGATCTTTTATATCTTTTGAATAAAAATCTAAAACAACTTCCTCTCCTACTTCGAAACGTTGATCAATCAAATCGAGATTAAAAACGGTTCTGTCCTCTGCTGCTCCATCCAACAGAGAATCAATCGGGCTCGCTGTTTTATTAACGTCTCCGATTTTTACACCAATGAATGTTTTCCAAAAAGAACCAGGACCATTAATCGTACAAATTTCAGGTAGAGGTGCCTCGAAAGGATTATCTGGATTTGGAAAAACATATACCGAATCAATAAACCTCCAGGAAGTGTTATTAGAAAATACCGTATCTATTCCCAAAATTATTCTTCGAATCTGAATCAAATCAAAGGTTGAAACACTCCCATCCCGATTCACATCTGCTGCAATGATTTTATACGGCGAATCCAAGAATTCAATATCTAGAATATGTTTATAAATTCCAATTATATCTAGTGTCGTCACTCCGTTATTGTGATTGATATCTTTATATGCTGAAACAATTAAGCTCCCAGGATAAGAAGGTAAAGTATCACAAGAGTCAAAATCATAAATAGGGATATCAGGAATACCTGGTGCACCAAGACTATAGTTAACATTTAATATGGGTTCTCCACATTCCGTAAAAGCACTTAAACAAAGCTCAATGAAATTCGGACCATCACAAAAAGGCTCGACATTATCCTGAGCTATAACATAGGTAGAAGTATAACTCCAATTTCCAGCTTCATCAGACACCCAAAAATCTAAGGTCTGTACTCCTGTCATTTCGCAATCAAAAAACCAAGAAGGCGCAGCATCAAGCGGAGGTTCAAGCTGTCCAGGTCCCATTGATGGAGACACCATTAAAAACGAGGCTATTCCGCAATTATCAGAACTTCCAAAATTAAAATCAGACGCAGCGATAGTCAAGCCTGTACTATCTTGCTCTGCAGCAAGTCCGTTATAGGTTTGAGCGATCGGAGCGGTGCAATCTTTTACATTAAAAACAATTTCACAAAGTTCTTCGCCAGCGCAATTGTCTACCGCTGTAAAAACGGCTCGATGAATTCCTAAAGGGTAAGTTCCAGTAATTTGATTTCCCGATCCGGATTCATCAATCGTTCCATCATCGTCCAAATCTATCGTGTAAGAGATACTCAGCCCATCGCTCGGACAAGTACTTGTCGCTTCTGCGTTTAGCAGAATATCAACTGGGCCACAGTTGTTTTCATCGGTACAAAATTCACTTGCTTCACAAGCTGTAATAAAACTAATCGTCTGTGCAGGTATGTCGGTTAAAAGGGATGAAAGCAGAAAAATTGTAATTAGTACTTTCATGGGATTACGTTTTAAAAAAAATTAAAAAAGGGGATATGTAAGTGACGGATCAAAATTATCAATAAGTTATTTTGATTTTGAAAAATTAACGAAATAACTGACTACAAGCCTGTCCGCCAATCGGCGGGGAGGCTATGAGTTGATATTTCAAATATCTTGAGAAAAATAGCTTATCGATAATTCCGTCTAATAACTTAATATGTTCATTTTTAAATACTAGCTTTTTATAAATTTCCCACTTCGACTTTCTGTGGAAGTTTTTATGTGATAGAAATAGATTCCTTTAGCAGGAAACAAATTTGCGTTTATGTTTATTTCATTAAAACCTTGATCATATTCTCCTGAAAATTCTTTGACAACTTTACCTTTTGCATCCATGACTTTCAAACTAACCCGATCTGCATTTGGCAAATCGAATTGAATTGTGGTTTCATTAAAAAATGGATTTGGATTTGTTTTTAAATTAAGATTCGGAGTAAGTTCTTTAAAATGAATGGCTAGATTTGAAATAACTAAATCGTGTGTATAAACCTCTGGAGATAAGCTTGTATTTGAAAGTTGTAATAAATCTTTAAGCATTCCAGATTGAAGTGCCTTGAACTGGAGACTAAACAATGGTTCATCTGCTATTTCTATCTGATCAAAATCCATATTGATCCAGGAAGCCGAAAGCGTTCCTTCTTTTTCTTTGATACCAAAATTGTTTTCATCTAAATATTCTAAAGTTCCTTTTTTAATGTTTTTAAAATCAAGAACATTGGTCTTGTAATCTAAAGCAAATTGAAACCCAACGAAATCTTTGAAACCTTTGAAACCTTTTGCATAGAAATCTACATCAACCAACTCTCCTTTTTCAAAAGTATAATTTGGAATTTCAAAACTAGAAACATTTCGCTGGCCTGATATTGTTTCTGGTAAAGGATCGAAATTGGCAGTTCCATTTACATCACCGACTTTGATTGCAATAAATTCGACTGAAGACGAACTACAAGCTCCTCCAGTTATAGATTCGGGAAATGATGATTGCCAAGGATCCTGCTCATTTGGAAAATCAAAATCTTCATCTATAAATCGCCAGGAAGTATTATTAGTAAACTCCGTATCGATTCCGAGTATTAATTTTCGAATTACGACCATATCTAATGTGGTGACCGAACTCGACTTATTTACATCAGCCGCAATTATTTTATAAGGAGAATCTAATGATTCAACTCCAAGAACATGTCTGGCGATTAATATTAAATCAAATGTTGAAACCCCATTTAAAGGAAATGTATTTTTCTCTGGAGTTATAATAGTCGGTACATCCGAAGAGTATTCTCCACATTCGCCAGAACTTAATGTGTAGCTCCACAACCCGCTATAATCAACTAAATAATTTACATCATCGATATACGCTCCATCTTCCGTTACTGACTCTGTACAAAAGGTAGGCGGATTACAACTACAAAATGGTGCTAAATTATCCCCTACCAATACAAATCCTGTACTATAAGACCAATTCCCTGCTTCATCTGATACCCATAAATCCAAACTATGGTTTCCATAATCGCAACAACATGAAAAAAACCATGATTCGATTGCTTCACTTGGTGGTTCTGTTTGCCCAGGACCTTGAGAAGGAGAGACAATCAACATCGTTGATAATCCACAATTATCAGAACTTCCATTATCCACTTCACTAGCCAATATCATGACTCCTCCAGCCCCTCCATCTATTTCTCTTATCATAAAACTATCGGCTAAAACTACCGGCGCTGTACAATCTTCCACCAAAAACAAAAAATCACAAACATCTTCATTTCCACAATCATCCGTAGCTGTGAACATCGCTCGATGATTACCCAAAGGATAATTATCATTAATCATATTTCCTACACCAGATACATCAATAGAACCATCATCATTCAAATCAATTGTATAATTTATTGCAAGTCCACCAGAAGCACACGTTGTTGTTGCCTCAGCAATCAAGCTGACCGATACAGGGGCACAATCATTTTCGGAAGCACAAAACTCTATGGTTTCACAAGTAGTAGAAAAGGTAATCTCCTGCGCAGTCAGACTGACCATCACACAGACGAGCAAGGTCAGTGTAGTTAATATTTTCATGGGAATACAGATTTAAGCAGAATAAAGACTACTTAATTATTTAAATAATAATACGTTGTTCTACGATTAGGAAACAGTAAGACTTTTGGGATGAAGTGAGTAAAATATTAAAAGTCTAAAAAGGTTGAGGGATATTACGTAAAATAAAAATACGCCTTTTTGAGGAGAAGATCAAGATGTTAAGCATTGTAGAAAAAGTAATTCGGTATTTTAGGATGAGGATTTTAGATTTATACTTAAGCACTGGGTATAAAAAATCCCCTCTCCTGGTCTAGGGGAGAGGGGTTACATCCCAAAAACAGATTTGATCAGTTCGCGCAGACGCGAACTTTTCAAGATTTGCAGTATATCTACTGCGGTAGATTCCATCCCGTCCGAAGACGTTGATGAAAATCATGGAATTACAACTGTTAATAACAATTGATTCTTATAAGCCATCCCATTAAGGGATAGGAATATTAATTTAGTGTTTGGATCTCCGCCTCTCTACAAGAAACAGCTATCTTGTAAAAGGAAATTCCATTAGTTTTTCTCAAAGCACTTTTACATGAAAGTTGTGTCTACACTTTCACTCTCTCCAAAAAAATATGCGGAGATACCATCGGCTGGTATTATTAAAATACAAATAGGGTTTGATTGCTCCAATAAGGAGTATCCTTAATACATACATCAAAAAACAACAAAGTCATTTTTTAATCAGTTTTTAATTAAAACACGGTGATTGGGAAAATTCTTAAGGTGGTTGGGATGGTTGTAGTTTTAAATACAAATTACAACTTTGCAAATATATGGTTTTTTTATAATTAAAGAAACCATTAGATTTATTTTTTCTATTATACGTGAATAAAAAACTTTGTTTCTAAATACCTGATTTATATTTAAAAAAATTACACCGACTCATTATGAACATTAGAGCAGAATTAGAAAAAGGTCAATCTAAGAAAATGGTACTGGAGGTAATGCAGTATGTTGGAAAAAATCAAAAGCGATTTAAAAACTTGATGGATTTGTTTTTTGATGAGGACCTCCGAATTTCTCAAAGAGCCTCCTGGCCAGTTGGGTACTGCGCCGAAGCTCACCCTGAACTCATTCTTCCCTATCTCAAGAAGATGATTGCCAACATCGACAACCCTGTTCATAATGCTGTAAAAAGAAATACCATTCGAATCCTATCGGTTATCGATTTACCGGAAGACTTAATGGGAGAGGCCGTTGATAAATGTTTTCGAATATTAGACGATCCCAAGGAAGCAATTGCAATGAGGGTCTTTTCGATGAGTGTTTGTTTTAACATTACCAAGAGAGAACCGGACTTAGCCAATGAATTAAAAGTCATTATCGAAGATCATTATCCGCACGGATCGGCAGGTTTCAAATCTCGGGCGAATCGCATATTGAAAGAATTAAGGAAGATGGTGGATTAGTATTTATGCGCAAGCATTTAAAAACATCAAATTAATGGAATCCAGTACAAGCGTAGTTTTTATATTTTTTGTTATACTTTTTTGCTTTGGTATATACTTATTCAATCGAGAAGTACAAAAAGCTTCTCCTCGATATTTTGTGCAAACCATCCTTGGTTTTTGTGGTTTAAATCTCTTTACTCTAATTTCTTGTGTCTTAATATTCGATCCTGGTTTAGATGTATTCTTATATTTATTTTTTGTTTCAGGATCCTTATTCATTTCTTGCTTTGCTGCTGTCTTGATTTCTTTGAATCAATATTCAAAAGATAAAGACAAAGAGAAACTCACAGCCAACATATTTGCTTCCTTCATTCTAATCTTCGGTATTGTCTTAATCTGGGTAGTTGTAAACAGCTTAGGGTCTATGAAATTTTGGGGATAATATCTATCAATACCTTCTACCTTTCAATTTAAATGTTCGAACCATATTAAATCCAAACTGAATATCTCCATTCCCCCAAACTCCTGTTGTCTCTCCTATGAATTGTTTTTCTATCATACCAGCCGAGTTAGTAAAATGCAATTGAAAAACATGGCTTCCTGTATTCAAATCAAATCCTATTGAAAAAGAATTTTCTTTATCCGATAAAAACTGATTTGGAAAACCGTAATAATATTCGCTAGTAAAGGCTACGTTCTTTGTCAATTGAAATTTTGCAGCAGCTCCTAGAACAATTTTATCATTGGGTTCTTCTTTGGTATCTACCAAATTAAAATGTAACCAAGTCGGCATCAATTGAATGGAAAATCGATCACCTATTTTTCGAGCGATGAAAATTTGATAAGTAAAAACTAATCTATTTTGAAAACTTAAAGGCTGCTGAGGATCACTTGCCTTAAGTGTCGTGTAAGCGAGACTTGAAAACCCTGAAATTGAAACAGGCATCTCGCCTTGTCCTTTTGCAGATTGTCGAAGTAATCTAAATTTTAAAAATCCATCAAATTCTTTTTTCATAGAACTACGCCCTGCACCAATAGTCAACCAATCCCGAAAACCATAATCAAATC
The DNA here is from genome assembly GCA_937921595.1 of uncultured Saprospiraceae bacterium. Taxonomy (GTDB): domain Bacteria; phylum Bacteroidota; class Bacteroidia; order Chitinophagales; family Saprospiraceae; genus JAHDHW01. Next base: position 4,074 of record CAKZTD010000158.1, on the reverse strand, counting down.
CAATACGGATACTCGCTTGGTCTAAACCGAAAAGTTCATATGCTCCTCCATTTATTCTTCCAAAACGATGACCTATGATCATTTCCATCTCTCCCTCATGCAGTGTTTCAACAGAGTGACCATTCACTACACGAGTTCCTCGAAATGTTTCGTGAGTGTATTTTGTAAATTCTTTTTGTGCAGAAATTGTAGTACAGATCAGACAACAAAGTAGGAGTAGAAATTTGTTTTTCATATGGCTATAATGAGTTTTAAAAACTATAGTGAACCTCTTAATTATTGAGTGCTCCGGCTTCAATCCAAAGGCGTAGTTTTTCAATTTCACAAAAAGGAATTTTCACTCCACTAGTTGGCATTAATTCGAAACCTGCTTCATGATTTACAGAGCCGTACAAAGATCCATCATCAACATAAAGTTTTACATTTACGTAACCTTCCAGATTGACATCTCCATCTTGACGATCATTTCGATGGCATCGATTACAATGTTCTACAAGTATCGGAACAACATCAAGTGTATACATTGCCATCGTATCAACACATATTTCCGGTTCTAAATTGGCATATAACACTTCTTTATTTTCGTATTCACAACTCATCAAAAAGGCCGCAACCAGTGTTAAGCAAAGCATTGATTTTTTCATATTAATTTTCTTATTGAGCCATTTCCTCTACATATGCTCGGAGATCTTCCACCTGTTGTTTACTCATTCGTTCTTCAGGATAATGTGGCATATATGGTTTATGCCCTGGAATCGCATAGGTTCCATAAGCGATAATTTGATATAAAGAAAAATGAGAATCCTTGGTTATCTTTTTATCTAAATGACGAAAACTCAGTTTAGAATTATCTAAAACATAATGCGAAACGCCTTCTGTTTGATGGCAGTGAAGACAACTCAATTCGTAGAGATCTTTGCCATTATCGGGATTACCAACAAGCCCTTCGTATCCTCTTTTTTTATCTGGAGGAGCGTCGTAAAAATGAGCAGGAGATTTTGTGCTATAAAATGTTCGCAACCAGGTTTGTAAATCTTTTTGGTGAACAGCTATTTCTTTTTCGGTATTTAGTTTTTCTAAATTCTGAGTAGTCAATTGTAAATCTTCCAGCGTAAATTGCAGTGTCCAATAATACGCCAACACTGCTTCAATCTCCCAATCTTCCATAGGTCGTCCTTGTGAACATTCGATGGCACAAAGCTGGATCGCTTCTCGTAAATTTTCATGTGCTTTTTCAATTTTTTCATCACCATACTTTTTCACATAATCATCGTTGTACCAAGACTCTCTATTGACAATCCCTTTGAAAGTCGTGCCTTGTAGAAATGGTAAGTTATTTTTCTTAGCAAAAGTTAATCTAGCTTCAGGATCAGAAACGCGAAGGTCAGGATCTTCAACTTCAAGATTATGACAAGTCGTACAAACGTAATGTTTAGAGATATACTTGGCACGTTTGCCATTTGGACCAATCGTCCGTCCTGTTTTGACGAGTTCTTCTCCCATTTTAGCAAGTGTAGAATCCGGGGAGATGTAATGATCTGGATAGCTTTCACCCAAACTATACTGAACATCCAATAAAGGTGTTTCTGCATTCCAAACTTCTTCCTCAAAACTTCTTTGAGTGATCCATAGCAAACTTAAACTGAGTAATGTAATCCAAATTTTCAACATGAGAGAATCACTTTATTTTCAAGATTAAGAGCGTGTTTAGGAATTTGGTCTTTGAGTCGGTTTTTTCAATAATTTGTTTAGACAAGGCTTAAAAACCGGAGTTTGGCCTTAGCCAAATGAGGATTTTTACAATGCAGTATTAACTAATTAGTGAGAAAATAAGATCAATTATTAAACCCCAAACACGCTCTAAATTAGTCCTCCAGCAAGAACAGGTCTGCTGGAGGATTTATTCTTTGGAGATTTTTTTGGGGCTATAGCCTTTTGGATTTATTTAATTCTCAGGGAATCCATTATCTATCCAACAAGCTAAAATATCCAGTTCTTCTTGTGTTAGTGTCTCTGGATAATTATCAGGTACAAACATAGGATCTGGCATATTGAGAGAATCTAATGTTCGTTCTTTAAACAAACCGTTATTCAAATTATCCAACATACCAGCGTAAGTGGTGTAATCCTTTGAACCGTCGGGGACCCACATACTTGCATCGCCACCACTATGGCAACCAGAGTAAGAACATGCGGCCTCGATGATAGGTTTGACATTGGTGTCGTAAGTTGCTTCACACATGTCATCATCTTTATCACAAGAGATAACGATAGTTGGTACCAAAGCAATTAGTAATAAAAAGCGGAAAAATTTCATGTTTTCTAAGGTTAAAAAATTAATAAATAATATTTCTTCAGCATAGCTTTGGTTTAATAATATCCGGACATAAATGTTTAGGGAAAAATCGTAGTATGACTAGTTGTATTTATTTTGATGATACCATTCGTCATTACTCTTTCTATTTCAGTGTTTCCAGCATTTACTTCTGGGTCAAAAGAGTTAAAGTTAACAGGAGCTGGACTAGGGCTTGGTCTTACTCTTCTTGGCAAACTGCTATTAGCAGAGAAAACAGGTTCTCCCCAACCCATTGCACCAAATCCATAAGCTGCGGTTGACCACCATGTATAATCTATTTTAGCATTTGAATAATCACTATTCGCTAAACTGGTCGTTAACGTAGCTACATTAGTACCATATTTTTTACTATACCTAAGCACTTTTTTATACTTGTCATGCAATAATGTTAGTCCACTAGAACTATAATACTCCCCTTCGATTATTTGAAAACTTTCAATCAAATACCAATCACTTGGAAGCATTTTTACAGTATGATTTCCTCCTCCAAAAACATCATCAGGGTTATGAGCATTAACAAAAGCTACCAAGTTTGCATTATTATGAATATAATCTAAGGCCCAATTTAATCTTTGGCGATCAACACCAAAATCCAAGCCTGCATCATCGAGAAATATACCATCAGCGCCCATATCTTTCCATAAATCTATTCTACGTTTCAATTCTGTTTCATTGTGATTTAATGTAGTAACTCCTAAATCAACATATCCGAAAACCTTAGTAGCTACCCCAAGATTTTGAATAATGCTTCTGGTGTTTTGTTCATCCTCGTGATCTCCGTCTGCTATTGCTCCTCCAAAGACAACCATGTGATAGTCATTAAAAACATCTACTGCTTGAGCAATAGTTGTACTTCCATTGACAAGACTAGGATAGCCATAATATACTGTAAGAAGTTTTGGTGTCTGGTAATTTTGCATTTCATGTATACCTTGGATTAAAGTAGGATCACAACCTGGTTTGGATGATACTAATCCGTATTTACATGGTATGGTAGCTCCAATTACTGGACATCCGGGATTTTCAAAAACATACCATGATCCAGACATTTTACCTAAAGCGTATTGGGAGTCTTCGCGGACCCAACATTCGCAATCATAATTTGGGGCAATAGTAGAACTTACTTGCCTGTTAAAGATTCCATCATAAACACCAAAACTAGGCAATGCCCCCAATTCTACTTGAACCTTACTTGGCAGTCCATTCTGTTGGGCTTGAAGCGAAATTGCAAAAAGACATAAAGACATAATTGCGAAACACAATTTACGAGAGGATTTTTTTAAATTTTTCATTGGGTTTTTTTATAACTAAGGGGTTAAATAATCATATTAGATTCGAGTAAATTTTTCAATAAAGTAAGCCTTGCGACTTCGAGAAACTTCCAATGATTTTTCATTACTCATCACTACTACATCTGGTTCGTTTTGAAAGCTAATTACATGTTCCAAATTGATCAGATGTGATCGATGAATGCGCAGAAAATTTTCTCCAAAAAGTAACTGCTCGACTTCTTTAAGCTTTCGCAATACTTTTGTTGTTCGATTATCAGTCAAATGTACGTAGGTATAATTTCCATCCGCTATGGCATACAATATCTCCTGCTTTCGAACGAACATTAATCCGTTGATTCCTTGGAGTGCGATCTTTGGGTATTTTGTTTCCATAGCGGATGGAATTTAATTGTCAATAAAAAATAATTACCTCCTAGCTATTCTTAA
>CAKZTD010000157.1 GCA_937921595.1 uncultured Saprospiraceae bacterium | reverse complement strand
GGATCTTTACTCAATCTCAATTACGACTATAATAAACCTACCTTGTTATTCGGTATCCCTAATTCGCTAGGAGGGTTAATCCAAAACGTAGATTTTAGATTAGTCAATGACGGGAATAGTTTTCGATTGGAAAGAAGTTTTAATGAATTTGATGGTGCTCCCGAAACCATGTGGTCCATCAATGATGGCAACGGTAACATGAATATGCATTTTCGCAAAATCGTTGATATGGATGACCCAACACAGGGTGATCATGCTGTGACTTTGAGCTATATGAATAATGCGATTGAACAAGCTGTGATGAATTGTAATGATGAACTACAATTAAGTGAGGATAATTCTATGACTGATACTGATACTGATTTTGAAGAATGTATTACCTACTGTAGAGATCATACTGAAAACGGATACTCTGATTGGCGAGTAGGTACCGTAGAAGAATACTTAAATTTAGTTGGAATAAATGGTGAAAACGATTGGGATTTTGTTTGGACTGTAACACCTTCTTCCATTACTCCTCCTCCAAATGCCTTAAGTACTTATATGCATATTGTGGACCTCAACTCTCCACATGTAAATATTGGAGATAATTCTCATACGGAAGGTTGTCGTTGTGTAAGAGGTGGGAAATGATCATTTAATAAAAAAATCAGTATCCAATTCGTCACTATAAATGACTTTTTGGATATTGGTTTTTCTAAACCCAAACTTTACATCCTTCCGTACAGTTTGTACAGATGTCAATCTGGTCTCTACCTTTTAATAATTTCGATCGAAAATTTTGATAATCGGGGGCTTGCCAGAGCTCTTGAAATGAGGACTCTTTTAAGTCTCCTAAGCGGTGGGTCGCATCTTTGTCAAAGCAGCAAGGGACGACTAATCCGTCCCAGGTGATGACACAAGAATGCCATAGTTTCCAGCAATGATTGAGTAGTTTATTTTTGACTTTATAGGTCCCGTCGCTCTGTTTTGCATAACGAGCATATTTGTCTATGGTTGGAATTAAAGGATTGCCATTTTCATAATCATAAACCTGAGCACTTTTTAATTTTACTTCATCGATCCCAATCTCTTTGGCTAGTTTATAAACTTCTGGAATCTGATGTTCATTTGGTTTTACAACCAAAAATTGGAAAATGACATGCGGCGTTTTAGATTTCAATTTCTTTTTCCACTTTATAATATTCTTTGCACCTGCCAATACATTCTCGAGCTTACCCTCTTTTCTATATTGCTCGTAAACTTCCTGAGTCGTTCCATCAACAGAGATGATCAAACGGTCAAGACCAGATTCTATCGTCCTTTTAGAATTTGCATCATTTAAAAAATGACCATTCGTAGAGGTGATGGTGTAAATGCCTTTTTGATTCGCATATTTGACCATGTCTAAAAATCCAGGATTGATGTAAGGTTCTCCTTGAAAGTAAAAAATGAGGTACATTAGATCTTTTGCCATTTCGTCCATGGTCTTCCGGAAGAAATCTTGTTTGAGGTTTCCAGTCGGTCGAGTAAAAGACCTCAAGCCACTAGGGCATTCTGGGCAACGGAGATTACAAGCGGTCGTGGGTTCAAAAGAAACGGTAAAAGGTTTTCCCCATTGGACGGCTTTCTTTCCCCATTTTGTGATATAGAACGAGGAGAGCACTTTTACCGCATTCCAAGCTCTGCGTGGAGTAAGTTTGGAAACGAAATTTAAACTATCTGAAAGGTAAATGCTCATTTATGATAAAGGTGTTTGGTAGGACAAAGAAAGGTGTTTTATTCTTAATTTTTCATTTCTTAATTCTGATTCTTGATTAATTGACCTCTTTTTTACCTTTGTGAACCAAAATCCCCAATTTATATGTTTAACTGGCTGAAGTCGTTTTTAAAAAAAGAAGAACCGGACCCTATGAAGTATCTTATTGTTGGACTAGGAAATATGGGTGGAGAGTATGATAATACCCGCCATAATGTTGGATTTGAAGTGGTTGATGCACTTGCTAAAGAATTTGAAGTGTCTTTTAAGGATGACAATCTCGGAGATATCGCCGAATTCAAACATAAAGGACGAACCTTTGTGCTATTGAAGCCTTCGACTTATATGAATTTAAGTGGAAAGGCCGTTCGCTATTGGTTGCAAAAAAAGAAAGTGAATAAAGAGAATTTACTGGTTGTTTTGGATGATCTTAATCTGCCTTTTGGAAAACAACGTCTTCGCGCTAAAGGAAACGATGGTGGACATAATGGCCTGAAAAATATTGATGAGCTAAATGGCGGAAACAAATATGCTCGCTTGCGTATCGGTATTGGCGATGAATTTTCGAAAGGACGACAAGTAGATTATGTTTTAGGAAAATGGACGGACAAAGAAAATGCTGATTTGCCTGAAATTTTAAAATTTGCAGCAGATACGGTAAAGAGTTTTGGTACCATCGGGATTGCTCGAACAATGAATACATTTAATAAAAAATAAAAAGAGACCTACTTACTCTTTTAAGTTTAAGTCGACTTTAGGAGGCTGTAACTTGAAAGTGGCAAATAATGACAAGTTTGTAACTTGTCTGCGGTTATGATCCATAGTTAATTCAAATTGCGAGCAAACAAGGTTTAGATATTAAACCGCAAAAGGAAAGGCGGAAACGCTGAGCGGTTTATCCTTTTAACCTCAGCGTGTTCTCTTTCCTTTTGCGGTTTGTTTTTTTTAATTATCCGCAACTATAATTAATTTAATTTTCCCGTCCTTGAGAAAGTATTATCTTAGTGAGATAATAAGATTAAGTTATTGGACTAAATTACATTGAATCTGTTTTTTTAAGATATCCCAAATTTTTCAACACATTTTCCTTGCAGTCAATTTGTTTATGAAAATTTCAGAATATCAAACATATTAAACATAATTCTTTACGTCTTTTTACATGAAAAAACTTTCCAGAAAAACATTTTTCAAAGGCCTTGCCTTGGGAACGGTATCTCTACCTTTTGCCATTCGATCTTGTGGTGGGCAAAACCATGCTCAGGATTCTTCAGCAAATATTATTACTGGTAAAAAATACAAATGGAAAATGGTCACCACTTGGCCGCCAGATTTCCCTGCCTTGGGCGAGGGGTGTAATCTCTTTGCGAAATGGGTGAATGAAATGTCCGGAGGAAGAATGGAAATTCAGGTATTCGGCGGTGGAGAATTGGTGCCCGCTTTGGAAGCTTTTAATACCGTAAGAAGTGGTGCTGCAGAGATCGGACATGGCGCGGGATATTATTGGAGAGGTATGTTGCCAGCAGCTCAGTTTTTTGCATCGATCCCTTTTGGAATGAATGCTCAGCAGATGAATGCTTGGTTGTTGAGTGGTGGTGGTTTAGAGCTCTGGCAAGAGATCTATGGGCAATTTAATTTGGTACCTTTTCCCGGAGGAAATACAGGCGTGCAGATGGGTGGATGGTTCAATCGTGAAATCAATTCGATTGAAGATTTTAAAGGTTTGAAAATGCGGATTCCTGGAGTTGGTTCTAGTGTTTTAAAAAAAGCGGGAGGTGCTCCGGTCTTGCTCGCAGGCGGAGAAATTTATACTGGCTTAGAAAGGGGAGTAATTGACGCTACGGAATGGATTGGTCCTTATCATGATTATAAAATGGGGTTCCATCAAATCGCAAAGTATTATTATACACCAGGATGGCATGAAGCAGGAACGACCTTAGAATTTTTTATCAATAAAGAAAAGTATGAAGAATTGCCTAAAGACCTACAGGCAATTGTTCGTTCAGCAGCGCTTCAAGTTAATCATTGGATGCTCTCGGAGTTTGAAGCAAAGAATACGATCTACCTCGAAAAATTAATTGAAGAGAAAGTTGACATTCGGAAATTTCCGGATGAAGTATTGGCGAGATTGCGAGAACTAAATGAGGAAGCAATTCAAGAAGAAATCGCAGGGGATGTCTTGGCTACCCGAGCATATGAAGCCTACGATGATTTTAGAAAAAAAGCAGCAGAATGGTCGAAGCTGACCGAGAAAGTTTTTTATAATAGTTTACAGATTTAAACGATTTAGTACGTCGTTAAAAAAACAATGAAACACTATCCACTATTTCTTTTTACTTTTCTCTTGCTACTATTATTATCCTGTAGCTCAACTCCTAATATGGTCAATTGGAAGGAAACACCTCAAAGCGATTTTCTGAAATCCCAACTCGAATTTCCTAGAGTCAGAGAAGCATATAAAAATAAAGAAAATACACTTAAAGAGATTTTACTCTCACATCAAATTGAATCTTTTGAGATAGATGTCTATCTGCGAGCCTTTAAGCTAGAAGAAGTACTTGAAGTTTGGGCAAAGTCTAAAAAAGAATTTCAATATCGACTAATCAAATCCTATGATTTTTGCAGAAACTCCGGCACATTTGGCCCTAAGCGAAAACAAGGAGATTATCAAATTCCGGAAGGCTTTTATCGTATAAGTCATTACAATCCAAAGAGTAATTTTCTCTTATCGCTAAAAGTAAATTACCCAAATGCCTCAGACAAAATATTGAGCGACCAATCAAATCCTGGTGGTGATATTTATATCCACGGAAATTGTCAGACAATCGGTTGCATTCCAATAACAGATGATAAAATCCAAGAAGTTTACTTATTGGCTGTTTTAGCAAAAGAAGAAGGTCAATCACTTCCTATCGATATCTTTCCGTTTAAAATGACTGATGAGAATTTTAATGATAAAATCAAAGCGTTTTCATTTCTAGAATCCTTTTGGAATTCACTTAAGCCAGGCTATGATTTTTTTGAAAATAATAAAACACTACCCAAGGTTGAGGTAGATGAAAAGGGAGCTTATCAGGTGTCTTTAAAATGAAATCTTGGTAGAGCTTATTATGCGTTAATAAATATGATTTTCTTGCAACGGCGCAACGGACGCCACTAGAGGAGGAAGAAATTACAGGACATTTGAAATATTTAAAATTTTAATTAAAAAGATAAAAACGAAAAGTTTTTTTTCATAGCAATATCTCGTGGCGTTCGTAGCGGCGTTGCGAGAAAAGAAAAAAGTGACATTGTCAACTCATGCATAGTCAAGATCTATCCCACCAGTCCCAGTACCAATCCCGGGAAAAAAACGACCAACAATAAGAAGACCAATTGAATCAAAACAAAAGGAATAATCCCTCGGTAAAGATGCTGGGTCGTGATCTCGGGAGGAGCGACACCTTTTAAATAAAATAAAGAAAAACCAAAAGGGGGAGAGAGGAAAGAGGTTTGTAAATTCAAGGCTATTAAAATTCCAATCCAAACGAGATTCATTTCATATTGAATAAAAATCGGTGCAACAACTGGGACAATAATGAAAATGATTTCAATAAAATCAATAAAGAATCCTGCAACAAAAATAACCAGCATAACTAGGATCAAAAACATAGTAGGAGAGAGGTTCGAGCTTTCAATTAATTCGACCAGATAAATATCTCCACCCATCTCTCTGAACACAAAAGAGAAGGTGGTCGCGCCCAATAAAATGATGAATACCATGCAGGTTAAATGGGTCGTTTCCCGCATAACGGATTGTAAAACATTTAAGCTGAATTTCTTTTGACCAATGGTCAAAAGAATCGCTCCTAAAGCACCAATTCCAGCAGCCTCTGTTGGTGTCGCTTTGCCGGTAAAAATAGATCCGAGTACCGCAACAATTAATAATAAGGGTAAAAAGAAAGCGATGAAAATTTTCCAGATTACATTTTCTTGTTTTAAAAATTGCTGCACTTCTTCTTTAGGTATACTTGGCGCATTTTCCGGATTTCGCTTCGCTTCAATGATGATGTAAAGTATGTACGCAGCGACCAAAAGTACACCTGGTAGAATGGCTGCTTTAAACAAATCACCAACTGGCACATTTAATACACTGCCCAATAAAACCAAAACGACAGACGGAGGAATGATCTGGCCAAGTGTACCTGCGGAGGCAATTACCCCAGTGGCTAATTCTGGTTTGTAACCTCTTTTTAGCATTGTCGGAAGACTGATTAATCCCATGGTCACGACCGTCGCTCCTACGATTCCGGTGGACGCTGCAAGCAATGCACCAACGATTACGACAGAGATAGCGAGGCCTCCAGGAAAGGTGCCAAAAAGCATGGCCATGGTTTCGAGAAGACTCTCTGCGAGGCCGGATTTTTCGAGCATGATTCCCATGAATATAAAAAGCGGAACAGCAATTAGTACGTAGTTGCTCATGACCCCCATAATTCGCGGAGGCAAGGCAGAAAAGCTAGAAGGATCGAGAAAACAAAGGGCGTAGATGATTGAAATGCCGCCCAGGGTAAATGCCACAGGATATCCGTATAGAATCAAAACAAGGATACTGATAAATAATAGTATTGCGATTATTTCCATGACTTAGTCTGTTACTTCCGTTTCGTTTGATGGCTTGTCGATTATTGTTACGATAGATTCCGCAACATTCCCAATTGCCTGAATTAATAAAAGAAGAAGCCCAAGCGGGATCGCAAATTTTATCAGGTATCTATATTTTAAACCATTAGGGTTTGGAGAAATTTCATTGATGGTATATGAGCCTTGCGCAAAGTCCAGCGCGTACATGATAATCAAGACACACCAAGGGATTAAGAAAAACAAAGCACCTGCAAGGTTTGTCCATGCTTTGTCTTTTTTGGAATAATTTGCGTAGAATAGATCTACTCGAACATGACGATTGTGTTTGAAGGCGTAGCCTGCTCCGAGTAAAAAAATCAAAGCGAAAAAATGCCATTCTAATTCTCCTCGCCAGGCATCAGCGGAGTTAAAGAGATTTCTCGAAATGACATTAAAGCAAACCAGTAAAACCAATGCCAGCGTTAACCAGGATACAGTTTTTCCAACCCATTCGTTGATGGTGCCACAGATTTTTACGATTGTTTGTAAGAAGGTTTTCATCCAGCAATAAATATAGGGAAAATATAGGTTCTAAGGGCATGATGGGGAAGTATACTTCGGGAGGTGAAACTTTGGGTTTTACTAGGTGCTTTTTGTCTGAATGAGCGAATGAGTGAATATTTGGTAAGCCTAAGTTCTAAGGTTGTTTCTTTGACATTTAGGAGGGATTTACTCATTTGTAAATTCGCTCATTTTTCATTTAGTATTCAAAAGTGTATAATAGATTGTAATGTGCTATAGCTTATTCCTTTTTACTAAAGGTGTAGAGTCTGCAAGATTTCATCTGGTCAATAATTTCAAAGTCATACTTCTTTTCAAATTCATTTTGAATCTCCTGACTACAAATAATAACTTGTTGATTTGGATTTGGTTGCAAATCACATCGTTC
>CAKZTD010000156.1 GCA_937921595.1 uncultured Saprospiraceae bacterium | reverse complement strand
AAGAATCAAATAAATGATTTTTTCTATCGCAAATTTTCCAAACTTTTTAATAGCCATGCTTTTTCTGAGATGTAGTTAAAGCCTTTTACTTTGGCAGCTAGTTTATCAATTCGCTTTGAATTTTGAAACGTTCGAGGGAGTTGAATTTGCTTCAGCAAATCAATAAAATTTTTGTTAGCATTTTTAAATTTTTGTGTGGTTTTTTCGACAGGCAAGCGGTAGATATAAATTTTATACGCATCTATTTTAGGTGCTAACAAGACGTGTTTCATTTCGAAATAAATCATCAATTCCAATCGTTTGCCTTTTATTTTAGAATAAGTATCTTCAAAATTTTGGGTTAGAAAATCAAGTGCCTTTTCATAACTCATCAAATGAAAATAATAATTAGCAAAACTTAAACGAATTTCATTTTCAGGAGAAACAGTTCCCGTAATTTTATTTTTATGTCCTTCAATCAATTGATAAACCCAGTCAAATTGTTTCATCAACAAACCTGTTTCTACCAGATTCATGAAGGTAGCAGCAAATAATTTTCCATTATCGTATAAGTACCCTTTTCGTAAATGATCCTGATAAATATAGAATAATTGTTCTAAAAAACCAGGTACGCCTTTGACATATTGAGAGACACAATAATTCCGGATAATTGCATTTAAAGGTAGCAAGTGTTCCTTAGGAATCGACGTTGCATAAAGCTTTAATAATTGTTCGAAATCCAAAAAAGCCTGCTTCGCGAAGGACTCCTGCACCGTCAAAAGCAGATACGCTTTATAATACAATTTGATGACTGGATCATCAAAAAAGTCAGCATCTAACAATGGTTTTAAATGCTCCAACATCACTAAACTATCTCCAATTTCAATTGGATAAACAAATCGATTAATTGCGATTATACGACAAGCTAATTCTAGTTTTTCAAAAACATAATATGCATCTAATGCGCTCAATGCTCGTGGAATATTAGACAATTTGCTTGGCCCTAAAAAACGTGCTTGATGGTTTCCAATTTGTTTTTCCAGTAAATATGAATGGTAATAGAAGGCAGCATTTGCTGAACTATGTTGTTTTAATAGTTTTCGATATTTTTTGATTGTAATTTCTGCAAGATTATCTAGTCCTCTATCTCTGTAAAAAGTATTTAGTAACAACAGGTCATCGACTCCCCGATCAAGCCCTGCATTATAAAAAACAATAAACTCCTGAACAAGTCCAAACAAGCCACTCATCTCCTTTTCAATTTTCCCAGAAATGTATTTTTGTTTTGGAAAACATTTCTTATAGAGATTCTCTTTTTCTATTTTAGATTTTTCGAAATCAGGAAAATAGTTCTTTATTAATTTAAATAAAGTCAGGCTATTTTTAAGTCCCAGCCTAAGTTTTACCTCAGGTGCATTTAAAAACCTCTTTAAGGCATTGAACTCTTCAATACTGAATTTCCGAAGGACTTGAATTAATTTACTCTGGTGCATTTCACCTCCAATAAACTATTTTTTTTGGAAAAAATCACAAAATTTGTAATCTGATTTTCTATTCCAAGTTCTTACATTTATTTTATTAAGATTTAGTAACCCGCCTGCTTTGATGATAATCAGATTCATTCGTCTTTGCCAGTTTCACTTATTCACTACAAATCATTATAATGAGTCTTAGTGAAATAGCTTTGCGAAAAAACACTCCTTTTAAGGAATCATATCAAAGCCACCTTTTTAGAAGGTCGTCGCTTACTGATCGTTTCAAATCATTTTATAAGCTTAACTCCTTCCCATTCCAAAATTAATACTTAGCACATTCATTAATCCTTCATAAATTAACTTAAGTTAAACGCGCTCATTTTTTAACCAATCTAATTTTAAACATGAACTCATTTAAAACCATTTTTTTCAGCCTATTATTTACACTATTCTTTTTCAGCATACAGGTAAACGCGCAGAGCATTCAAAAAATAACACCTTCTAATGCTGCTCATTCTGCTGCTGAAATTAAAAATACTTTTGGCGACTTGATAAGTGTCTCAAATGTAAAAATTGAAGACTTTTACAACGACCACTGGAATAGCAGTCAACCATATGATGCGGCAGTCAATTCACCTAATGCAAAACTCATTGACATTCAAGACTCTAGTGTTCAATTTGAATGGGCCATCCAAGGAACACCTCCTGTAAACGGGGTTAAGATTGGTGTTCTCCAGCTCTCTGATGGAAGTATTCAAACCTTTAACACTATGGATAATTCAATTACCTTAGATCTGCAACCAAGTTTATTCCTTGTTGTTTTTCAATCTGACTTTGGTACAATTAAAAGTGAATTGGACATTATTATTATTGAGAAGATTATTTTTTCCACAGGGTGTAATTGCGATTGCAACACATTCGAAGAAATCTATTCAGGAGACTTTCATCCTGGTAGTGAAATCCCTAGTCACATCTGGGGGCCAAATAGTAGTTTCAATCAATATTTATATGAAATATCTTATGTAGAACCTGAAGGGCTAACAGCTTCTTTTAAAGCTGAAATTGTATTTGATATAAACAATTTCCCTATCTCAGTAGAAGTGGATGAAAACAGTATGAATAACATTTATTTCAACAACGATGAATCATTCATCTATGTTCAGGATGGTGACATGGGCGAAATCTATGGTCCAGTCACTTTTGCTCAAAACCCTGATTCCCCTGCTGATTATACACCAGTAATCTCTTACAATCCTATTTATAATTTCGGGGATCAAAAAGGAATAATAAAAATATCTGAATGTACCAGAGATCAAGCAAGATCAAAAACAGAAACCAACAAGAGTAATACAACTTACAAGGAAATCAATCTAAGTGAAATCTCTACTTCTTTTGCTTCAAATAAAACAATAGAATATTATCTACCTAAAGATCAGCAAGCTTCTATTTACCTTTTGGATAATCAAGGTAGGTTTATCAAAACGATAGTAAATCATACCAATCTAAAAAGCGGTACCTATCGACATCATTTGGATTTATCCTCTCATCCTAATGGAACTTATATCTGTATTTTAAAAACGACAGACAAGGTAGTCCCCTTAAAGCTTATAAAAACTAAATAGCTAAAATAAGCCATCCCAAAATTTATAATAAAGATTGGGATGGCTCGTTTTAAATTTTTATTTTAGAAAATTAGTCTTCTAGCCTAATTCCCCAAGAAAACAACTTCGCATCATAATCTCCACAGGCGGTATTACAATCCACACTTGTAGAAACAGGGTATACACTACAATCTAATCCAATGTGAAAATTACAAGTTGTATTAAGGTAACTACCACTTGCATACTGGATGGATTCTCCATTTCCCAAAGTTATTACCACAGCATCATTAGCACCTACAAAATAGGTTTGAATAGTAACATCTTGACAATCATCTTGTCCAACAGCAACTTTTACTTCAAATTTACAATCAGTATAATTTCTAATTTGTTGCTGTGCAGTAACAGAAGAAGAAAAGAAAAGGGAACATCCAATGAAAGCGATTAAACCAAATAATTTTTTCATACGTGAAAATTTTGTGGACCGAGGCCCGGGTAAAAAATAAAGTAGGAGGCTTTTCAATTTGCAGCACTCTTTCGACATTGCAAATTTGCCTTATGATTACCCTGCATCCTATTACAGTTTTCCACAAATTTCCGATAAAATATATTCCTTTAATTATAGTTTCAAAACCATACTCATTTCAACAAAAAGCATATAAGAGCTAAAAGGCATATTCAGTCTTCTTTTTCTGATTACAGATTTTAATATTTTTTCTAAAACATCCACATAACGAAGTTTTTCTAAATAAAAAGACTTTACTAGGACAGTTTAATCCTGAGAGATAAAAGAAGATAGAGAGATTTTATACATTTGCATTTTTAAATATCAAAATAAAAATCATGAAGATCAAATTATCCTCTTTACTTACGTGCCTTTTGTGCTTAAGCGTAATGGCTTTAAGTGCACAAGAGTTGAAATTCCCAGACATGGACAAAAGTCCAATGGATGCTGCTCACTACCCAAGAAGAGCTGCTTTTAAAAATTACCTTACTGGTGATGATGCTAATCTTAGCGAAAAAATCAAAGTACTTTACTGTCGTCCAATGAAGAAAGACAGAGAGATATTTGGTGCTTTGGAGCCATATGGCAAAGACTGGAGACTAGGTGCTAACGAAGCAACTGAGGTAACTTTCTACGAAGATGTAGAAATTGGTGGAACGACTGTTAACCGAGGTGTATATACTATGTTTGCAGAGCTTTATCCAAACAATTGGATCATCAAAATCTCTACGGAACGTTTTATCGGTGGTGCTAATAATCGTGATGTGACTAAAGATGTAGCATCTGTAACTATTCCTGTTTCTCACTTGCCTAACAGCCGTGAATCTTTTACAATTGGTTTCCAAAAAGTAGACGAAGATCACTGTAATATGGTTTTCGAATGGGATCGTACTCGTGCGATACTTCCGATCAGCTTCAACCCAATGAGCATGGCTGGAGATGACAAGAGCCCAATGGACTTGGCTCAATATCCAAATATGTCAAGACTTAGAAATTATGTAAAACCTGAGGAGTTAGATGCTAACGAACCTAAGGTAAGAGTAGTTTACGGTCGTCCGCAAAAGAAAGGAAGAAAGGTTTTTGGCGAACTAGAAAAATTTGGTTCTAACTGGAGATTAGGTGCTAACGAAACGACGGAGATTACTTTCTTCGAAGATGTAAAAATTGGTACTGAATCTGTAAAGGCTGGTACTTACGGTATGATGGCTGTTGTGAATGATGGCAATTGGGATATCGTGATCCACAAGAATATTCCTTCTTGGGGAACTTACAATCATGACGAAGCGACTAACGTTGCAAAAATCAATGTAAAGACTGAAAAGACGCCAAAAGTAATTGAGGCTTTATCTATTCTTTTTGATAAGAAAGATGATAAAAATGTCCACATGGTTATTGCTTGGGATGACACGATGGTGAGAGTTCCAATTACTTTAAAGTAAAAAGTAAATCAAAACTATTTTAAAAACCAGCTAAGACATTTGAATTGTCTTAGCTGGTTTTTTTATAAAAAATCAAAACTTAAGTCATTAGCAAAACAAAATATTACACTTCTAATTTTATCCTTTTTTTAAGGTATATGACTTATGAATAATTGTCCACGCTCCTTCAATTTTCAAAAGAAGCATATAATCTATATAAGTCTTTTTCGATCCTGGCATTTCAATTTTCACTTTTGCTATTGCAGCATTATTTTCATAATCAATTGAGATTATATTCCCTATTCGATCTCGTTTTTTTCCATCTTCAAAAATAGAAATGTATTTCTGACCTGATCGAATTTTCAAGGCATCACCATCTACAGCATACAAATTTAGATCTGGATGAAAAGCCCGTTTCAATCTATCCGCTTCTCCATTTGCCGTACCTTCGACATAGTCCATCAAAGTTGCGGTAATTAATTCTTCTTCGGAATCTTTATCTAGATTTTCAACATCAATTGTGGCTCCCATTTGTTTAAGCATCTCAATTCCAGCTTGGTTTTCTGGGTTCAATGCTACAGATTTTTTGTAGTTGACGATTGCTTTTTCTTTATTTCCTTTTTTCATAAAAGCTTCTCCTAAACTATCATAAGCATTCGCTGATTCGGGATAGGTTTCGACCGTTAATTGAAAGACTGTAATTGCTTTATCAAAAGCTTTATTTCCCAAGTATTCGTAACCTAAAACATTTAAATCGCTTTCCGAAAAGTCATATTCTCTTGCCTCACTATTCTTGTGTGACCAATATTTTTCTACTGCAATCTCACTTCCTTCATCATCTAACATTCTTTTCAATTCTGTTGCTATCTTTCCTTTTACGACACGTTGAAACTCAACTGGCTCACTATCCAAATTAATCCATATTTTATCAATCACCCCTTCTGCTCCACTAGTAAAATTAAGATTCATAAAAGACCAATAAGTTAAGGGAACTTCTTCTGTAAAATAATCTTGAAAAACATTGTAATGCAAATGTTGTAAACGAAAAGTAGTAAAAGGAAATTCCGCATATAATGTTTCTTCTTTGTAAAAAATCTTTATCGCCCCAAACCCTGGATGATTGTAAATACCCGTTAATTCATTCAAATCATGAGTAGGAGGTTTTTCCGTATTTAAAGCTGTCTTAGTATTAGGAGGTTCGATTATAAAAGCATTTGTAAACCGTACTTCTTCCAATGATTTATCTATTTGTTCAACATCCAAAATTTTATTTAAAAATAAATCGGTAATCTTGTAAGCCAGGTTCGTAGTCGTCTGATTCGTCAACACAACAATGCCTAATTTTTCAGTAGGTAGAAGAGCTACATTAGAAGTAAATCCAGAAATTCCTCCTGAATGTTCTATTTTGTAAAATCCTTTATAATTACTATTCCCCCATCCGTAACCGTAATTTACAAATTGAGACAATGATGGATTTCCAGCAGTTAATCCACCCCATATAATTTGCTGTGGGCTTGTAGCTCTATCAACATAATCAGCAGGTATAATTTGCGAATTATTATAGACACCATTATCTAACCACGTATTCAACCAATGCGTCATATCATCGACACTACTATAAATATCTCCTCCTGGTGCTCTTGTCGGAATTTTCTCGAGAAGCACTTCAACTGGTTTCCCGTCTTGTACTGCAAAACCTAAAGAAAAATTTTCTGTCTTACTTGCTGCATTAACACCAGCATAAGTATTTTGCATATTCAAAGGCTGAAAAATCATCTTAGATAAATTTTCTGCCCAAGAATCACCGGTCACCCGCTCTGAAATAAGACCAGCAATTGAATACATGTAATTGCTGTAAAGCCACTTCTCTCGAACCTGTGCTTCTGGTTTTAAATGCGCTAATCGAGCAACGAGATCTTCTCTATTATCGGATTGAAAAAGTACGCAGGAAGATTCCGAACTCGTTCGTCCAATCCCCGTACTATGAGAAAGGATATCCTGTATTCGAATCATTTCATCCATTTCTCTATTATAAAATTTTAACTCCGGAATATACTTTCGTGGGCGATCAGATAAACTCAATTTATTTTCGCCTTCCAATATTCCAAACAAAGAAGCAGTAAAAGATTTGGTAACCGAGCCAATCCCAAATACCGTATGCTCATCTACAAGTAATGATTTTTCTACATCTCGAAAACCGAATCCTTTTGAATAAATGGTTTTTCCATCTTTGACAACTGCAATGGCTAATCCTGCAGCGTGATAATCT
>CAKZTD010000155.1 GCA_937921595.1 uncultured Saprospiraceae bacterium | reverse complement strand
AAGCCACTTTTCAATCCACCCTTCCATCACTATTTAAATCCAGTACTTCTTTTTTCAACTATTCCTATTGTTTAGACAACAGAGTACAGCCCCCTTAAAATCAAACTTTTAAACACAGGTGGGAATCCTCCTCCTTTTATCTCCTCTTTTACTTTTAAAAAAAGTAGGTCTTCTTATCATTAAACTGTCTTTAAGGAGAGGCAAAGCAAATTTGCAAATCAGTTTAAAATCCCAATTTGGAGTTTTAATAAAAACAAGACAACCAATAATCTATGCGAAGGCTTATTTTGATAATTATATCTGTTCTTACACTCCATTCGATTTGGGCTCAGCCTGAACCATGCGGTGTCGATGCCATGACATCTACTTGTCTCGACGCCTGTGTAGTTTGCGATATTGATGGATTTACGGGAACCAATAATCTAACAGTTCAAGGGCAAACCTTTCCAGGTTTTTGCACAACCATATTTCACAATATGTCTTATATCGCTTTTATCGCAGGTACCGAAAATTTAACCTTAAGTGTAACGGTAACCAATTGCACCATTAACAGAGGATTGGAGATTGGTATTTTTGAAAGTCTCGATTGTGAATCATTTACAGCGATGACCGACTGCAATACTGATGTTGCTCCTAACGCTACGGCTACCTTTAGCAATTTGGTACCATTGGTGGTTGGTCAACATTATTACCTGATCATGGATGGATCGATGGGAGATATTTGTGATTGGACTTTTAATGTAATCGAAGGAAGCACTCTAGTCGGGGACTTGACGACCTCAGGAGTAATTGAAGGTCCCGATGAACTTTGTCCAGAATTATCAATGACTTATTCTACAACAGGAGAGGTCGGAGCAACTTTGTTTTATTGGACCGTAGATGGTGTTGAACAAGATGGTATTGATCCAGAAATAGATATTGCATTTCCTACCGACGGTACCTATCAACTTTGTGTAACTGCTGCAAATGTTTGTGATCAAGCACCACCTAGTTGTACCACTATAAATGTGATCAGCCCAGAATCTTTATTTTTAACAGAAACACTTTGTTCCAATGATTGTATCGAAGTTGCTGGGGAAACAGTTTGCGAATCTGGTCTTTACGAATATCTGATTCCGCTCTCCAATGGTTGCGATAGTTTAATATTTCTAGACCTGATCGTATTACCAGAAATTGCATCCTTTGTAGATATTAATCTTTGTATCGGGGAAACGTTTTCTATTGGCAATTCTTCCTATTCGAGTACAGGTGTTTTTGTAGAAACTATTCAAAACGAAAACGGTTGTGATAGTACAGTGACCTTGAATTTGATGATGATCGAATGTGAGATTAATGGCACTATTGATTTCACTACTCCAATTTGCCATGGAGATGAAAATGGGACTTTATTCTTCTCTCTGCAAAATGGAACGCCTCCCTTCGATTACAATTGGAGTAACATCACTACTCCAACTATTGGAGGTTCGGGCAGCACCAATTTGTTTACAGATATTCTAATTGAAAACATACCTGCCGGAATTTATGAAATAAATATCATGGATAGTTTCGGAGACGACATCGTATTTATTCAGGAAGTAAAAGACCCTCCAGTTTTGACCCTTACTATTAATACTGTTGACTTTAATGGTTCTAATCTGACCTGCTACAATTCCAACGATGGTACTGCTTCTGTTTCTGGAAATGGAGGAGTACCTAACTACTCTTTTTTATGGAGTAATAGTGAAACGGAAACAATGATCACCAATTTATCTGCGGGAATTTATGAGGTCGAAATAACCGATGCCAATGGATGTACTGAAATCGATAATGTGACTTTGACCGAACCAGACTCCCTAATATTTACAGCAAATTATATTGACCCAAATTGTGATGGATTTGAAACTGGTGTCATTCAATTGGAGTCCATTTTGGGAGGAACACTACCCTATTCTTTTGGTTTGAACAATGACTCATATAGCCCTTTAGATAATTTTCAAAACCTTAGTTCAGGTAATTATAACTATTCCGTTTTAGATGCCAATGGATGTATTGTGGATACTAGTGCTAGTTTATACGAACCAGATATTCCGGTACTCTTTCTAGAGGATGATCTCGAAATAGATTTGGGTTGCAACGTTTTGATTTCCGCATCAACCAATAATACAACGCTAGTAGATATCAGCTGGACCAACGTTGACAATTCCTTGGATTGTGATAACTGTCTTGAAACTTATGCCGCTCCTGTAAATGACACCGAATATATTCTAACAGTTACTTCTATCGACGAATGTTCTACAAGTGATTCCATCATCGTGAAAGTCAATAAAATACGGGATGTATTTATCCCGAATGCCTTCTCTCCCAATGGGGATGGTCATAATGATTACTTCTTTGTCAATGCCAATAAATCAGTATCGATGATTAAAGATTTTAAAGTATTTAACCGGTGGGGAGCATTGATGTATAAAGGAACGGACTTGCCTCCCAATCATGCCCAATCAGGATGGGATGGTTTTTTTAAAGGAAAATTAGTCAACAGTGGAGTTTATGTTTGGATGGCAACAATAGAATATTTGGATGGCGAAATATTGTTGATGAGTGGAGATGTCACTTTGGTATTATGAAATTGTTTTAAAAATTAATAACCTAAAAAAATATTTTATGAAACGTATCATTTTTTCTTTTTCTATTCTCTTGGGAATACTGATTTTAATTTCTTCTTGTAATAAAGATGAAGATTATGAATTGGTTTTTGATGACGCAAATTTTGAAACTACCGATTGGACGGATGCCACACATGCAAAAGGTTCCGATCCAGATTTTGATGAAGTCTTTGATAATAATGCAGTAAAAAGATTGGACTTTGTGATTTCAGAAGAACGATGGGAAGCAATGTTGGATGACATGGAAAACACTTATGGATCTTTTGGTTCTGGCGGCGGCGGTGGATTATTGGAATCGGATGATAAACCGATATTTGTTCCTGGCGATGTTTTTTATAATGGCAAACAATGGTACAAAGTAGGTCTTCGGTTTAAAGGAAATTCTAGTTTGCAAAGCAGTTGGAGAAGCGGCATTTTGAAATTATCCTTTAAAATGGATTTTGATGAATTTGAAGATGAATATCCGCAAATTGACAATCAGCGTTTTTACGGTTTTAAAAAATTCAGTTTAAAAAATAACTTCGATGACGATTCCCAAATGAGAGAAAAAGTTGGAGCAGATATTTTTAGAAGTGCTGGTTTGGCTTCCTCGCATACTGCATTTTATACCTTATATGTTGACCATGGCAATGGGCCAGAATATTTTGGATTATACACCTTGGTTGAGGAAATTGATAATACTGTCATCAAAACCCAATTTTCAGATGACAACGGAAATGTATACAAACCTGATGGAACGGGTGCCTCTTTTGCTGAAGGAACATTTGACGAAAGTGAATTTGAAAAGAAAACAAATGAAGACGAAGCAGATTGGACAGATGTAAAAGAATTATTTGCTGCATTGCATGATGATAGCCGAACAACAGATCCTACTACTTGGCGTGCCAATCTCAATGCTATTTTCGATACCGACATTTTTCTGAAATATCTTGCAGTAAATACCGTCATTCAGAATTGGGATACTTACGGAAGAATGACTCACAATTATTATCTCTATAACAATCCTGACAACAACTTACTGACATGGATACCTTGGGACAATAATGAAGCTTTCCAAACTGGAAAAATGGGTGGCTCTTATGCTTTAAATTTTTCAGGACTGTCCTCGGAGACTTGGCCCTTAATAGGATTTTTATATAATGATGCCGTATACAAAGCAAAGTATGATGCTTATGTAGAAGAAGTTGTTAATGACACATTTAATGCTAATACTATGGAATCCTTGTATACTTCTTATGCCGCATTGATAGAGCCTTATGCTACATCGGAAAGACCGGGTTTTACTTTTTTAAATAGTGCTGCAAGTTTTCAGTCTGCCGTTACCACATTGAAAGCCCATGTAGCATCACGTGTTGCTGCAGTCGATGATTATTTATAATTTTTCACTAAAAAAAAGAAAGAGTCTCGCGCTTTACGAGACTCTTTTTTTTAGAGTATGTATCCCATCCTAATTTTCTTTTAATCCTGAAAGTTCATCACTAAGTCCAAATCTATCTTCGCTTGGCACGGTATTAGTCTTTTTCACAATACCTCTCCTCTGGTTCAAAAATAAACTAATTAAGAAAATCTTATTAGTCATTATGAATTAGATAAAATTGTTCGAATTAATTCAAGAGCAGTTTTAAGTAACTTATTTCCCCAATGGTTTTACCAAAAATTCCAGAAAACGAGAAGGAGCGTTTAGCTGCTTTAAAATCTTACCAGATTCTCGATACCATTTCAGAACAAAGTTTTGATGATATTACTCAGATTGCATCTCAAATCTGCGGAACACCTATTTCCTTAATCAGTTTAGTTGATGAAAAGCGTCAGTGGTTTAAATCCAGAGTGGGTTTGGAAGCGACCGAAACACCAAGGGATTTTGCCTTTTGTGGACATGCAATTAATGACCCTCATAAAATATTCGAGGTTCCTAATGCTTTGGAAGATGACCGATTTCATGATAATCCTTTAGTTACCGGAGCGCCAAATGTTCGCTTTTATGCTGGTGCTCCATTAGTCACTCCTGACGGAGAAGCACTAGGTACATTATGCGTAATTGATAAGAATCCCAAAGTACTTACTGACGATCAAAAATCAGCTTTGGAAGGGCTTGCCCGACAAGTTATGGCCCAGTTAGATTTACGTAGAAAGAATACGCAGCTTTCTACTATGTTAGAAAAACATCGAAAGATTAATGAAGAATTTGAAGTACTTTCCTTAGTAGCGAGAAAGGCAGACAATATCATCCTTATTTTAGATGATAAAAAGCAAATTATTTATGTTAATCAGGCTTTTTTAGAAAGTTGTGGTTATACAGAACAAGAGGTACTTTCTAACAACCCATTAAAACTTTTTAAGAACGAATATTCTAAAGAGATCTATGCTAAACTATCCGAGAACATAATAAAGGAAAAGCCATTTTCGATGGATTTACCCTACAGAAAAAAAGAAGGAGGAGTGTTATGGGTAGACACACATATTTCTATTGTATACGATAAAAAAGGAAAAACAGAAAAATATATAGCAGTTGGTTCTGACATTACAACGCTAAGAGAAGAAAGAAAAAAGCTTGCAAATTTATCACTAGTTGCCAGTAAAACTCATAGCGCAGTTATTATTACAAATGCTACTGGGGAAATTGAATATGCTAATCCTGCATTTGAAGCAATGACCGGTTATTTACTCGAAGAAGTAAAAGGTAAAAAACCAGGTTCTGTTTTGCAAGGAAAAGATACTGATCCTATTCATATCGAACAGATGAATGCTGGTATCCGTAGTTTAAAACCTTTCAACCAAGTTATTTTAAATTATACTAAATCAGGGGAAGCCTACTGGCTTTCGTGCTCTATATCTCCTGTGTTTGATCAAGCAGGAAAATTAATGAAATTTGTTGCGGTTGAACAGGATATCACTAGACAAAAGGAACATGAAAACGCCTTAATAAAAGCAAAAGAAGAAGCAATAGCTGGTGAACTGGTCAAGGATCAGTTTCTATCAAATATGTCTCATGAGATTAGAACTCCAATGAATGGGATTATTGGAATTTCAAATATACTTTTGAAAAACACGGACCTCTCTAACAAAAGCAGAGAGCTTGTCCAACATATAAACGGTGCCGCCAATCATCTTTTGGTAATTATCAATGATATTTTAGATCTCTCAAAGATCAACGCAGAGAAGCTTACTTTTGAAAAAATCAACTTTGATTTTCGGAAAATATTTAAAACCTTACATTATTCTTTAGGCCTCAAGGCAAAAGAAAAAGGCATCGAATTTATCACTTCCCTTGATCCTCACATCCCATCAATTTTGGCGGGTGATCCTACAAGATTTAATCAGATTCTACTTAATCTTTCTAGTAATGCAATTAAATTTACGGAAAGAGGAAAAGTAAGAATTGAGGCTACTATTTTAGAAATTAATGATAAAGGGCCGAAGATTAAATTTTATGTCAAAGACACTGGGATAGGAATAAAGAAAGATAAAATCAAAGATGTCTTCACTCAATTTACTCAATCTAATTTGACCATTGCACGCAAATTCGGAGGTACGGGGCTTGGACTCTCTATTGCTAAAAGATTGGTACAAATGCATGAAGGTTCAATTGAGGTAGAAAGTGAATATGGAAAAGGAACTGTCTTTTCTTTTTCACTCCAGTTCTTCCATCAAATAGCGCAAACAAGGGAAGTAGTAACTACTTTTGTTGATTTAAGTAAAGCAGAAAAAGCAAATGTTAGAATACTCTTGGCAGAGGATAACAAACTCAATCAGATTGTAGCGACTAGGCAAATCAGAAACTTTGGGTTTAACATAGAAGTTGCCGAAAATGGACAAGAAGCCATCGACCTTTTGCTTAAGAATGATTATGACTTAATTCTAATGGATGTTAATATGCCTGAAATGAATGGCTTGGATGCGACTCGTTATATTCGCAAAAATCTAAAGGAAAAAAGGAATATTAAAATTGCCGCAATGACCGCTTCTGTTTTGACCAAAGATATCCAATTGTGTTATGATGCTGGGATGGATGACTTTATTTCAAAACCTTTTGTACCTGAAGAGCTATATCAAAAAATTATTTTATTGTTAAAAAAGAATAACCTAGAAGAGTTGGTGGTTTGATCATTCTATTCATCTTTTAATTTTTAAGTATCCGATAAAGTGTTTGCCCACTGTATCGGATACTTTTTTTTTATAATAGACTATTCCTGAACTATAAATCTTTTTTGTAATGGTTTACCTTTCTTGTTATTCTCTTTGATGAAATATATTCCGGAAGAAAGACTACTTATATCAATATTCGTAGTATTCCATCCTGGAGAGACATCTAATTGGTAATTCATTAACTCTACTCCGTTTACATTAATAATAGAAAAAGAAGTAGAACTAAGTTCAGAAATAAATCTAACATTCAAATTGTTGTTTCCTTTTTGAATAGGATTTGGATAGACAAATAGTTTTTCCTGTAGACCGCAATTTGTTTGAATATTTATGACTTCAGAATAACTGAATGTCCCATCAATATCTACCATCATTAATCTGTAATAGTTTTCTTTTTTTGCTTCTTCATCGACAAAAAAGTATTGTTGAATAGTTTCTCCTCCTATTCCCATCACAATTTTGATAGTTTCAAAATCCTGATTATTACTACTTCTTTGGATTTCAAAATGATTAAATTTAATTTCAGAAATTGACACCCATTGAAGCGCAACATTACATTCTTCAACACGACCATCAAACATAGCCAATTCAATAGGCAAACTGGTAAAACCAAAATAGTAATCTTCCACTTCACCTATAGCACCATCTCCTGTGTAACTAAAAGCTGGAAAAGTTGGTTCATTCTCAAATAATCGGAATCGCGCATAAGAATCTCCAGCTAAATTTGCCCCCGTTGGAATATCAAAATCAATAGTGGAAGTGCCTGTAGAAGCTGCTTGACTTGTTATCATTTCGCCACTATCAGAGAAGTCTCCATCCTGATTAAAATCTATCCAAGCAACTAACCAACCCGTTCCATTTACAGTAGCATCAAAGCTTCCTCCATCTGTGCCTTCCATCCAAGTGTCAGTATTATTAAGCGTAATTCCATCATCAGAAGTGTCTCCATCCGCATTGGCATTTTGAACAGGCTCAGTTTCACTATTTACGGAATTACCTAAATATAACGTAGGTGAACTGATGACTTCATGATAAGCACCACCCTCTGATAGTTTAGTTAACTCATAAGAAGCTGGTAAGTCTCCAAGGTCGAGATTAATGTTATAAATAAATCCAAAGTCAACTCCTGTAAGATTAGTTGTACTAATCGTTTGCGACTGGTATACACTTTTGGCAGTCGTTGTTGTACCACTTGTAGTTGTCGCAGATTTATCCAATGGATTACTTGTTGTTCCTATTGCAATAGTGTAGGTATCTGCTGGTAAATTTTCAAAGATATAGTTCCCACTCATATCAACAATACTTTGCCCAAGTGATTTCCCGCTGTTGTCATAGAGGTAAACGATTGTTCCTTCTAACATAGTCTCGCCACCAGTACTACAAACGCCATCTTCGCTACCATCATCCAAACAGACAGATCCACTAAGACTAAATGATCCATTGAGCTTATAACCAAAATCTAGATCTAAAGAACAATCTGAGGTTCCACACCAAGCGTTACTTCCACTTGCTATAGTACCACTACTTACGACCACTTCTACTGTTTCATCTCCTCCTCCGTTAGCATCATGAGTAGTTGTGTAATTTGTAGGTGTCACTACACGAATATCATATGTTGCATCCGGCATATTACTATAGGTAAAATAACCATCAAGATCCGTATATACTGTATCTATATAAGCACCAATTGAATAAGAAATCCCATCAATAGTTACTACAGTTGCATTTGTGAGAATTACTGTTACATCCCCCAAGCCTGCTTCTCCAGAATCTTGTACACCATCATCATTAGCATCAAACCAAACAAAATCTCCAATTACTCCAGCAGGTTGATAGCCAAAATCTATTCCGGTAAGATTAGTCCCGTAAGAGACCGTTGTTGTATTTAAGTTATCACAAGTCGGGTAGCCCAATGTGCCTAAGTCAGGATCACTACAGGATAAACCGTCGGAATCTGGATCAGCGGTCTGACTCGTTCCAGCTAATGGTCCACTAACAGTTTCTATTCCTATAGTATAAGTACCAGGTTCTAATCCTGTAATCTGATAAAAGCCAATTGGATTACCATCAGTACCGTCACCTGTTATAGTTGAAGCTAGCGCATTACCAGAATTACAAGGAGAAGTTGAGCCACTGCATATATACACCGTTACTCCCGCTACTCCTTCTTCTGTCCAATCGTTTGCACCATTTCCATTTGCATCCCAGAAGATGATGTCTCCGATACTTCCCAATTGTGCAAAACCGAAATCTGTTGTTGTATTTACTGTTCCTCCTGAAATCGTTAAATCAATTTCAGCAGAAGTAGAATTAGAATATAAATTGCCTGCCCCATCTGTTGGCAGATCTGTATCTGTTGTATCTACGATTACTTTGTAATTACCATCTGCTAAGTTTTCAAAAAGGTAATTCCCATTAGCATCCGTAATGTCGCTTGTCAAAAGCACATAGGTGCCATCATTATTATAATCTCCCCAAAGTTGGACCGTTATATTAGCAAGTCCTGTTTCTGCTGCACCTAGTTGAGTGCCGTCGCCATTAACATCTTTCCAAACTAAATCTCCGATGCTTCCAGCGCCGAAGGCTTTATACCCAAAGTCTAGGGTCTCAATTGTACTTGCAGTTGTAGAAGTAGCTCCTCCTGTACCGTCGCAAATGCTACAATTATTGGCTTCGTCTGGATCTCCACTTTGTAGTACATTATCAGGGAAATCAATATCTGTATCATCAACCACGACAAGATAATCTGCCGCAGGAAGATTACTGAATGTATAATTACCCGAAGCATCAGTACTTGTCGTAGACACATAAGCATCTGTCCCACTATCATAAGTTCCATTACCGTTTATGTCTTGATAAAGTATTACATCTACATTTGGAATACCCTCGTCGCTAGCATCCTGAGTACCGTCTTCATCGAAGTCATAGTATAATTGATCTCCGATAGAAGCTGTACCTGCTGCATTAAAACCAAAAGTATTTCCACTTGAAATTTCTCCGGCAGTTAGCGTTTGTGCAATTGCATTATTAATAGAAGCATCAGACTCCGCGGTTTCAGTCCATGTACTGGTAGCCGGTAGTGATGAAGTTATTATTGCAATGGTATAATTAGTGCCCGCAGTAAGATTTTCAAAAGCGTAATTGCCATCGGCATCTGTCGTATTCGTCGGGCAAGTACTACCAGGAGTACAAGTTCCATTTTGTAATTCTACGGTGACGCTAGCAATACCTAGTTCGCCAGTACCTTGAATACCATCTCCATCAATATCTTCCCAGATGTTTCCGTCAATCGAAGGATTGATCGCATAGCCAAAATTGATGTTATCTAAATCCCAACTTTCAGTACCCCAAGTGTCAACACCTACCTCAAACCAATCACTATCATTATCCCAGCCAGCATCACATCCTGCATTGGCTCCACCATTTCCGCAAGTTCCGCCATTGCCTGAACCATTTGTAGGATCATCATCTGGATCACCAGTCTGACTTACTGTACCCGGTAAAGAGGCTTCATCGATTACCATCCGATAATGTAGATTCGGTAATAATCCTTCAAAAGTATAAGCTCCTGAAGCATCGGTAACTATCGTTTGTTCTAACGTTTCTATTCCGTTACAGCTACCATTATTTGCTACTGAAGTACAAGAATATATGGATATTGTTGCATTCAGTACTAAAAAGTCGTTAGCCGCTTCATAACCAATACTCCCTTGCCATCCATCTGCATCTGTATCACTCCAAACCAATCCAGAGATCGTTCCTGTAGGTTCAATGATGATAGAAACGCTAGAGGTATCTGTATTTGCAGGATCTCCATTTCCGAAAAGTGCGTTAGCAACAATCGCAGTATTCGTAGCGCTCCCGGTAGAATTATTTAAAGGCTCTTTAGCTTTGAAGATAACGGATACACTTTTTGAATCTCCGGCACTGATCGGCCCAATATTGTCCCAAGTAATAATACCCGTTATTTCGTCAATAGAAGACGGTGTAATACTAGCGGAGACAAACTCTAAAGAGTCTGGGTTATATACATCTTGTAAAGGAACTGTTCCGAGACCTGTGTGAGGATCGAAAGTCGAAGCTGTAGTTGATCCATTAGAGCAGGTTGCATCTGTAGTGATTCTAAAACCAAAAGCGTCAATATATGGAACCATACCATCGGCACTACCTACGGCCTTTGGTTGAAAATAAATATTAATTCCATCTATGTAAGTAGTTGTAAAATCAGACCAATACCATGAAGATTTTTCTGTAGTTAAATCTACTATAACTTCTCCGGCAGTAGAACTCGAAGTAAAGCTACTATAGTCTGCAAATGGAACTGTTATGAAATTAAACCCATTTGCAGAGCCATCCTCCGTAAGTTTGAATTGCCAATTATCATCTCCAGAAGTGGGTACATTTGTGTTATAAATAACACCGACCCCTTCTACTTTAGTAATATTACCAATAGTATCTGGTAATGTAAATACGGCACCTTCGGAGAGACTTCCCCAAGGACCAGTAGCGAAAATACCATCTGGTGCTCCATACATGTTTGTGTTAGGTGTCATGGATACTCGTTCTTCGTATCCGACCCAGAGATCATGAGTACAAATGCTACTTCCACTTGACGCTTCTCCATTCCCCTCAAATTCAATTTGCACATCATCAAAACTTTTCACTCCGGTTCCGTTATCATGTGAAAGCCTAATAATCGTATTATCACTTGTTGCAAGATAGGGCATCAAGTCATAACTGACAGCCGTACCTGCAGATTCAGCAGTAGCCATGGAGTAGGTGTCTAATGTTTGCCAAGCACTTCCATTATAAACTTCAAGGGTCATTTGCCCTGTTCCTGCTTGAGTTCGATGTATAAAACTCAAGGTAGCTGTAGTCGCACAAGTAAGGTCTACTTCACGTTGTATGCTGTTTCCATCTACAACTAAACGTAAGGCTGAAGCATTCACATTCAGATCACCAGTTGTTGGTCCATCGGCCTCTCCATTTTCTTGCCAGTCCGTCGCCCAATTAGTTGTTCCATCGTTGATGCTAAATGATTGAGTATTGAATTCGTCTCGTACCGTTCGAGTATCAAAATCACAGACTCCTCCTGGGTTTGCGACCAAGAGATTATTTACTGAAATATTATAATTAATCTCTTGCCCTTCGTAAGCTGGAGAAGACGACGTGATCGTTTTTTCAACAGACAATGCAGGTGTAAAACCAAAATCTACTGTTAAGACATCCACTGCTGCTGACACTGTATTTGCAGTATCTACACTAACACTTTGCGTTTCTCCAGAAGTCATTCCCCAACCGTTGTAAGCTCCGCTACTGGTTACACAGGTTTTACAAACTTCTACAATAAAATTCCCATCAGGTAATGCTGAAAACAAATAAGCTCCACCTCCACTAGTCGTTACCGTATCCATTGAAACGTCTCCATCGTCAATAAGACCATCGTTATTTTTATCAAAATATAAATAAACAGGAATACCATCGATACCTGCTTCACTGCCGTTTATTATACCATCAGCTGTAGTACCTCCTCCTGCTCCATTATCTTCAAAAACAACATCACCAATACTATTCACTCCTGGTAAGAGCGTAACAACTGTATCTGAAAAGAATGGGTCATTATTTCCTAAGGCAAGACCACTTTCCATTTCAACTAATGGTTCCGTATATGTACTACTTGGCGCTTGAATATTAAAAGTCGTATTTAAGGTCTCTCCTGGTTCAAGAGCTACATCCATCCACCATTGAATATTAGTTACAGTAGTTGGATCCACTGGTTCAATAGTGGTCCAAGTAGTTCCATTATCTGTAGAATATTTGACCGTAATTGTGCTTGAACCCGTTGGTAATGCACCACTAGTGGTAGCGGAACCAGCGACATAATTTGTGCCTTCCGGTATTTCAGCATTAATGACTACTGGTAAATCGTATTTTATAAGACCTAAAGCAGTTGTTCCATTATTGGTCGCACTCAAATCATAGGTGATATCTGTGTCGTGATCTGCAAGGGCAGGGCCATCAGCGTCATAAGCTGCATTTGGTAAAGTTGTTGAAATACCTCCTGTGAAAACTCCATAATCTCCGTTGAATTTTTCATTGTCCGAACCAGAAGCTACTTCCTGATATGGAGAAAGCTGAACATAACAAGGGGCATTTATAACTACAAAGTCATAATATACTAATCCAACTGCTCCGTTATTATCTGACGGGAGATCAGAAAAATAGGTTTGATCTTCAAATGGAATTAATTCCTCTGAGCCATCCGTCTTTTTAATAATGATTAAGCCATAGGTCTTAACAAGTCTAAAGCAAGAAGGATCGTATAATTCCGGATCTCCAACAGGTTGTAAAAATACATTGTAGTCAGGTACAAAATCACCGTCGTTATCGAACCCTTTGTTTACTCTTCCCAAGTCAAACCAAATACCCTCTGTCGTGTTTACAGCTCCGATCTCGTCATTTGTTTCAGGTCTCCAGCCCAGAACACCCTCGATTGCATCTAGGTATTCTTGAGGAACCTTATTGTCTCCATTAGGATATACTTTATTGGCCATGGCAGATATTTCACTACGCATGGTTGCCTTTTGAGTGTCATTTACAGATAAGGGAATACCATTGTCATTTGCCGTCGCCCACACATCATACTCTAGCCATAAATCGTCCTCTGGTTTTGAACCTCCTGTTACACTATTTCCGCTTGGATCCAATCGGGGATATTCTACCAGCCAATATTGGGTGGTACACTCCCCGGCAGCTAATGTACTTAGGGTACGAGTAGCATCAGAGGTAGCAGCAACATGGGTAAAAGAAAACGTACCCGAATAAGTACTTTCCGTTACGGTACGTTGACGATAAATACCAGGCGTTTCCGGTAAGGCAGAATAGTCACCAATATTAATGATCACATTCGTCATATCATCTGAACCATTATTACATATGGTCACACCAAAATGAACGGATCTCGGAGCATAGGTTGATGGAGATTCTACATTAGAATCAACAATCAAATTATATCCTGATAAAAT
>CAKZTD010000154.1 GCA_937921595.1 uncultured Saprospiraceae bacterium | reverse complement strand
AAGCGTTCAAATATTAAAACCTCTTTTTTAGAATTCACTAAATGATTTAATCTATTGATTGCAACTGCTGTCGTATTTCCAATATCGAATACATCCCCTCTTGGCGTCCAATAATTATCGTTTTTCCAGGCAATAAATTTCTTAGCCATGTCTTCTAAATCATAGCCATTTGCAAGAGATTCTGCAAGGCAAAAAGTCAGAGAACTATCATCAGACCAAGTGCCTTCCGGCAAGCCATAGGTGCCATATCCGATCATGTCAGTCGCAGGGTTTGCATCCATCATTTTACGACTTTTAAACTCATAAGGCACACCCACAGCATCGGCGACAGCTACACCTAACAAAGCATCTAATATTTTATCTTCTTTTGGCATTGCTAAATATTTAGTTTGAAAATCGTTTAATACTTTTAGCAAATCATCATCTAGATATTCCTTTGCTTTCATGGTGATCCATTCTGGTATTTCTTTATAAAAAGCTTCTGCAATGCTACCTGCCATACAAGCAATTGTATCTGTATCGCCTCCTATTGAAATCGCAGTTCGAATCGTATCTTCAAAATCTTCTCCTTCGAGAAAAGCAATGATCGCTTCTGGAACTGATCCTTGACAGCTGACATCGAAGGTGTAATAAGTTCTGAGATCAGCTATGGTTCTATTTAAATCATATTCACAATGATCTTCAATTGCCTTTTTGATCGTAGCTTTTGAATTATCTCTTCTAGCTAAAAATATAGCTAGAGCAATGGCTTGAGCACCTTTAATTCCTTCTGGATGATTGTGGGTTATTTCTGCACTTTTCTTTGCCTCCGCTAATACTTCTTCTTTTGTATTAAAAACATATGCTACAGCGCTGACTCTCATTCCAGAGCCGTTTCCCCAACTATTGTAAGGTTCTAAAGAATCTGAGCCAAGCCATTTTTTAAAGCTTGCTCCATAGCCTGCGCTGATGTATTTTAGCCCATAATGTTTTACAGTTTGAGCATAATCTTTTTGATTCAAAAGACAATCTGCTATTGCTGCAGTTAAAACGGTATCATCTGTAAAACAACATCTCTCATGAAAAAACTCAAAATCCTTTTCCGGACGGTATCCTTTTGTAGTCCAAGCCTTTCTTTCGAATCTTGAACCAACGATGTCTCCTATTATTGCTCCGATCATTTTAATCCTATTTTATGATTTAGTACCTCGTTCTCAATTTGAAAAACAGATTCCTGAGGTACCATTAAATCATTAATTAATTTATTATCTACTTTGCTTTTCAAAGATTTTACAAAATCTGTTATGTCTTCGATATAGTTGATTTGTTCTTTTCCGAATTCATGAAGTATCTTTCCTTTCAATCCTAATTGTATGGCTCTTCGTTCCATTTTATTTCCGAATGGATCATGATCTGGATCCCATTGCAATCTTACTTCGTTTCCACTTAAGCTGTTTTTCCATTCTTCTTCATCTCTATGAAATTCTGGATTAAAAGAGGATAAAGCAGCATTCTCCAATATCTTTTTAAAAAACAATTTGCTAATCGAAATTGCCAGTATCCGTTCTTGGTTTTCCTTTTCTCCCCAACCAGATCTATACATCATCCACATAAAACCTGGTTTGATCCACGACATTCTGTTATAACTAAAATCATTACCTCCAAACTCTTGGTTGCTTACTGCATATTTTGCAATGCTTGGTTTATATGCTTGATAGACGATTATGTTTTCTTCGCTTTGATATCCTACGATATGCTTTCCAGAACTTGGAAGTTGATCTAAGTTCTCATTATAGTTAATCAGGTTAATTGGACTCTCGTTTTTTATGTTTAATTGAGTTTTCATTTTTTCTTTTTTCGAACCTTGAAGATTTATATATTTTTTATAGAATGTCTTTTAAAGGAATTTGTTTTAATGCTGGATGATCAATTGAACTGAAAGAATCACTGCTGTAAATACTTTCAAAATATGTACTCAAATTCTCAAACCCTTTGCTAAAAATGCCATGTGTAACTACAAGTATTATATTACCCGCATTTTTATTTTTTAGTTCCTTCGCTAAGCCTAAAAAAGTACCTCCGCCATCACAGATATCATCTACAATGACACAGGTTTTATTTTCTAAATCGTCCGCATAAACTGAAAAGCCACTGAGCTTTCCTGTTTTTACATCTCTTTCTTTGCTACATTCTACAACTGGAATTCCTCCAAGTTCTACTGACACTTTGTAGATTTTTTTTAAAGCTCCTCCATCAGGAGAAATGAGTACGAAATCTTCTATATTTTTGGTGGCCTCTTTTACTAATTTATGATTAGAAATTACTTTAACATTATTCAACAAAGCAGCAGTAACTTCACTA
Organism: uncultured Saprospiraceae bacterium; assembly: GCA_937921595.1. Classification (GTDB taxonomy): domain Bacteria; phylum Bacteroidota; class Bacteroidia; order Chitinophagales; family Saprospiraceae; genus JAHDHW01. Next base: position 3,493 of record CAKZTD010000154.1, on the reverse strand, counting down.
TGTGGATCAATAACAATGACTTGATTAAATCCGGCTTGATTGATTATCTCTGCATATACTTTTACAGTTAACGGTTCACCTGGAATCATTAAACGATCTTGTCTCGCTCCTGGGAAATAGGGCAAAAATAAATTGATATATTTTATGCCCATTCTTTGTAAAGCATCCTTGGCCACCAATAAAAAACCTAAGTCATTAAATGATTGGATTCGGCAGGTTATTGTCAATTCATCGTTTGCGGATAACGCTTCTGATATTTTGATATGTGGTTCTCCCCCATTGAAGCTAAACGATTCAAAAGTTATCGTTTTTCCAAATGGCTCAAACTGTGGATCAAGATTTAAATATTTCATTTTGTGTTATTTATACACAAATATAGGGGAATTAATTAGTTCAATGCAAGTATTTTGTGTCTTTTTTACACAAAATAAATAATTCAAAACATATCACATTGAATATCAGTGCATTACGAAATTATTTAAGAATTAAAAATAAAATAATGAATTAATTTTATGGAATTTGGAGTGGTTTGGAGTCTTATAAGTAGGAAACGTTTCGAATGAATTCTTTCAAGGATAAGTGCAAATATCCTCTACATAAGACTTGTAAGCATGAGCTGATGCAGGGCAGCCGGAGGTGTGCCAAGTCAAAAGAAAAATGCGCCAGAAAATGGCGGCGGTCGGTGGATGGGTGGGTCCCACCCTACCAAAAGCCCAAACTATTTCTTACTCGCAAAAATGGCTAGTTATCCTTTTCTTCTACCAGCCAATAACTTTTTCCATCTAAAGTTCTATTGATTAATTTGCTTCCAAACATCAATCGACGCAATGTAGCTGGATCATTAAAGCTATGGTACTGGTTTAAAATTTCATTGACTTCCATTTCAGAATATTTCTTACCAGATTCAAATTTTTGAGCCAAAAACTGAAGCATCAATGCTTGCTTTTTCTTCTGTTTCTTTCCTGGGAATCGATCAAATTTACCTTCCTCATTTAGATAACCATTGAGTATTTGAAAGTCTTCCATTTTGAGGGTTTTATATTTTAATTTTATTTCCAATATTTCTTCAACAACTTGATGGCTTCTTTATTCCCTAGCATTTCAGCAATACTCAAAGCCGTTGTCGTATTCATATGTTCTTTGATTGTAGGATCAGCTCCATTTTCTAATAAGTATTCTGCAATATCCAAATGACCATAACGAATGCATTCCATCAAGGGAGCAGTCATAAATTCAGGATGCTGATAATTTGGATCAACTCCCGTTCGGATATGATACTTCACTAATTCAATATCATTTAATTGAATACCTCTAAAAAAATCTTTCCAATCTCCACCCATGTTTTTTATTTTAATAGAATGAGTAAATTAAACAATTAGTATAGGGTATTTGTTTTCATCCAATTCTAAAAAGTCGTTATTCCTTAAATCATAAAAAGTTCAACTACTAGACTTCAAAAACCATCCCTTTCTTCACCAAACTAAAGTATTTCTTTTGATGAAACTTAAACAAAGAACCTGGTCGTCCTTTCCCTATTTTTCTCTTTTCTGAAAGTTCTTCTAGGATTTCTAATTGCATAAATTTCTTCTTAAAATTTCGCCGATCTATGGGTACTCCCTTTAAACATTCATAAAGTTTATGCAATTCTGAAAAAGGAAATTTTTCATCTAATAATTCAAAGCCAATTGGCTGATAAGATATTTTTGACCTAAGTCTTTGTATAGCAACATCAATTATTTTATCATGATCAAAAGCCAACTTGGGCAACTGATCAATGTTATACCACTGTGCTTCTTCCGCGTCAGTAGCTGCAGCCAATTGAAATTTTGAAGGTTGAACCAATCCATAATACGCAACAGTTACCACTCTATTTCTGGGATCTCGATGTAGATCTCCAAAAGTATAAAGTTGTTCTAAGTAGTTGACTTTTATCCCTGTTTCTTCTTTCAATTCTCGTTGTACAGCATCTTCTAGATTCTCGTTTTCTTTAACTAAGCCTCCAGGAATTGCCCATCCTCCTTTGAAAGGGTCAATGTTTCGCTTTATCAATAAAACGGAAAGGCCATTTTGAGATTCGTAGCCAAATACTACTGCATCGACACTTAGTCGAATATGTGGTTTTGCCATTTTTTATTTTGTGTATTTTTTACAATAATAGCATAAATATTGGAAGAATAAAATAGCGTGAGACAAAATTAGAATTATTTTTCTTAAAACAAATTGATAAGAAATCTTTATCTGAGTAAAATGTTTAAGCATTAAAACAACTTGATAATATCAAATAAAAAAGAGAACACACAACGTGAATTCTCTTTCATATTTGTTGGCTTTCTTTTTCGGAGTTCTTTATCTAAAGCTCTGATTTATATCTTGTAATTTATCATTGCCTGGGCAAAGATCTTCTTGGGTTAATTTATTTAACGGCGTATCGACCGTATCCAATTTCCCATGTAAGTCTTGGCTTTCTGTATTGATGTAGTAAAGGCCAGTTAAAATCTGACCTCTGGATTTAGCTTCGTGTAAACGATTTACCGCAGAGAAACGATCTGTTGGATTCCATTCTGGAGCGAGCTTACTGAGATGAATTTTTGAACCATCAAAAAGTTCAACATCAGTAGAATCACCTTCTTTATAATCTACTGTTATTTCTTCTTGTTCTGGTACAAAGTCGAAAATTGAAGTTTCTTCAATATGTGCTCGAACATGGGAGTAAGATTTGGTTGACCCTTTATTATTATTGAAAGTCACACAAGGGGATACCACATCTAAAAATGCAAAACCTGGATGTGACATCGCTGCTTTAATCATAGGAACTAGCTGCGTTTTATCACCCGAAAAACTTCTCCCAACAAATGTCGCATTCAACTCTAAAGCTAGGCCACATAAATCAATTCCTTGATACGGATTATTTGAACCAGCTTTACTAATCGAACCAAAATCTGCAGTTGCAGAATCCTGCCCTTTTGTCAATCCATAGCAACCGTTATTCATTACTATATAAGTCATATTCAGATTACGACGGATCGCATGAACGAACTGCCCCATTCCTATAGAAGCAGTATCACCATCCCCTGAAACACCCAAGTAAATTAAATCTTTATTCGCCATGTTGGCTCCCGTTGTAATCGATGGCATTCTTCCATGAACAGAATTGAAACCATGCGAATTACTTAGAAAATAAGTTGGCGTTTTTGAAGAACAACCAATACCGGAAAGCTTCGCTAATTTATGTGGCTCCAAAGATATTTCATAACAAGCTTGTACAATCGCTCCACTGATTGAATCATGTCCGCAACCAGCACATAGCGTTGAAATCACCCCTTCATAATCTGCTTTTACATAGCCTACTTTATTCTTTTTTAAAGAAGGGTGATAAAATTTGGGTTTTATATAAGACATACTTTTGTGAATTATTTATTATTAATTTATTTATAAGTATCCATTACTTTTAAGCTGAAGGGACACTTAACTTTTCTTGTACTTGCTTAATGAT
>CAKZTD010000153.1 GCA_937921595.1 uncultured Saprospiraceae bacterium | reverse complement strand
TGTCAAGTTTGTAATCTTCCATGAATAGCATAATGATGTGGTCATAGTTGAGGTCAGTGATTCGTTTGCCAACAGTATTGATCAAACCATACTTTTTGCCATCATAAGCGATGAGTAATTGTGCTGGACCATTTTGTAATTCTTCGTATTGAGGACGTATAATTATATTTTCCAAACTATCCATAAGTCCCCAGCCATCAGAACTTCGCATTTTAAAACAATTGATATCGACAGGTTTGATATCGGTATATTTTTTAAAACTTTTGACTAATCGAAAATGACCATCATACCAGTCGTTATTTGAGGAACTATCTCGATATACAATTAATCGATTAAAATTAGATTTCCCCAAATAGTTATATTGTTTCAAAGAATTATATTCTATTGGAGCGATAGCTTGATAAGCTAAAGTGAAAATTCCTTGCTTTTGATTTTTTTCAACGATAATCACTCCAGCTGGATCGACCCATACATTGTCATAAATCGCTGGGACGATTTCTTTACGATTCGGATCAAGTAATCCATATTTGTTATCTTTTTTAAATCGAAGATAACCCAAGTCTTTAATGTTGAGCCAACCGTAAATAGGATCTTCAAAAGATCTTTCTTTTAGTTTTTTTGTTGAGGATCTGTAAATATATTGTGCGCGATCACTTGCAGATAAAATACTAATGTCTAATTTTCTAAGGTGAAAAAATTCACCTTTATTGCGGAATCTTATGGTTAATATTTTTCCATCATAAGTAGTATAATAGTCTTGATCTCTAGCATATTCGCTCTTAGCTTTTAGGGTCAAGATGCCTGTAGCAGGAGTATAAGCAGATTCACCTTCAAGACCGTATCTTCTTCTCATATTTTCAATCTTGAGCATACTTGGTTTAACTTCCAGCGTGAAATTATTACCCCATCCTACCCAAAAACCTATTAATTCTTTTTTAGAAATATTTTGATTTGGAACATTTCCATAAATGATGTCTCGTTCTGTTAAAATACGGTGATCGCTTCTAATATCAGTATTTAATCGTTTTATCCAATTTCCTTTTTCATCATATTTGTATAAGTTTGTTTGTTGATTTATAAGCTTGTTATCTGCATCATAAATGTTGATTATAACAGGATCGCCTTGCTGATTATATTCGTGTTTTTTTGTAGAAGTAATATTTCCAGAGTCATCGTAAATTGTTTCTTCTTCGATGGTATCTTCAAGCCTTTTGTAAACCACTTTAAACGTATCCTTGCCAAGTTCTTCTTTTCGATAAGCAGCTATTTTTCCTTTTGAATATTCATAGGATATTACTTTGGTTCTTTTATTATCTTTTTGAACGCTGTGGACTACAGAATCTATCAGACCAGAAGTGTTTTCGTAATAATGAATTTGTGTAATCAAATTTTTATTATAGTTGAGATAAGCTTCTGCATTCTTTAGATTGCCATTTGAATTAGATTTATAATTGGTCGTTAAATAAGGACTATCTGGAAAGATATAGCTTATGCTTTTTTTGTAATTTCCTTTTTTGTCAAAACTTATTATTTCACCAGATTGAAATTCTTGTTTTTTAAAATTCCAAACTTCAGTTCTTTGAAACACCACTTTTTTAGCTTCATAAATTTTGCTTACTTCTCCATTGAATTGATGTTCTGGGCGTAGCAGGGTTTGCGCTGAAAGATTGATAAAGCCTACAGTTATCAAAAAAAAGCTGAGGAGCGGTTTAGTATTTTTGGTCATGCTCGATATTTATTGAGGATATAAATGTACCCTCTTATTTATATAAAACCAATTTGCTGAATGTAAACTTATTTTTTCTTATATTTCAAAGTTTATAGAAACCAAATAGAGAAAACAACAAAACATGAATCTTCAAAAAACAGCCAGTCTCTTTATTATTTGCATTTCCATCGTTGGGATTTTGATCTATTGGCAAACCATCCTTGTTCCATTTATCCTTGGTGTACTGCTTTGGTTTATTGGCCGCGGACTGAAATCATCATTAAATAGAATCGGTTTTATAAAAAATAAATTTCCGGAATGGTTGAAGGGAATGTTGTCTGTAATCATCATGCTGGGGATACTTGGTTTTGTTGCAAATATTCTGACTACCAATATTAATTCTTTAGCTCAATCAATAGATAAATATCAGCCCAATCTGGATTCGATTATTGATCAATTAGATGCTTTGTTGAATTTAAATGTCAGAGAAAAATTACAAGGATATACGGGAAATTTTGACTTTAGTAATATTCTGAAATCACTATTTGCTTCTATCTCAGATATTCTGAGTAATACCTTTATGATTTTGCTGTATGCCGTTTTTGTTCTTTTGGAAGAGGCGAGTTTTAAACCAAAGCTTCACGCCATTTTTGTTGATGAAGAACAGCAAACTAAAGTGGATGGTTTATTAGAAAGAATTGGCGATTCGATTTCTAGCTATTTTAAATTAAAAACCATGGTGAGTTTAATCACTGGATTTTTGAGTTATGTCACCCTTCGGATTATAGGTGTGGATGCACCAGAGTTTTGGGCCTTTCTGATTTTTATATTAAACTTTATACCTACGATAGGCTCCTTGGTTGGAACTATTTTTCCAGCAGTATTTTGCTTGTTTCAATTTGGAGAATTTTTACCTTTCATATTAGTATTAGTGATCGTTGGATTGATTCAGGTATTTGTAGGGAATTTTTTAGAACCAAAATTAATGGG
>CAKZTD010000152.1 GCA_937921595.1 uncultured Saprospiraceae bacterium | reverse complement strand
ACAAGTTTCTACGACTTCTTCTGCGAGTCCAAGAATTTCAAAAATCTGAGCACCTTTGTAAGAAGATAAAGTTGAGATTCCAATTTTAGACATGATTTTTAAAATCCCTTTGCCAATTGCTTTTATAAAAATATCAATCAGATTTTCTAAATCTTTTTCCGTTTCAAAAAAGCGAATTTCTTTTAAATGTGCAATCGTTGCAAAAGCCATATACGGATTTATCGCATCGACTCCATAACCAATCAAGGTAGCAAAATGATGAGTCTCTCGAATGTCACCAGCCTCAACAACTATGGATGTTGCGTTTCGCAAACCTTTTTTAATCAAATGATGATGCACTGCACCAACCGCCAAAAGAGAAGGAATCGGAGCCAAGGTAGCGCCTGTTCCGCGATCAGAAAGTAGGATGATATTCGCTCCGTTTCTAGCCAAGTCCTCTGCAATAGCACAGATGTGATCAATCGCTGCTCGAAGTCTACCTTTTTGACCATCACCTCTAAACCAAAGGTCAATCGTCCCAGATTTAAAGCCTGGCAAATTGACTGATTTTACTTTTGCCAATGCTTCGTTTGTGAGTACTGGTTGATCGAAATGTATAAAACGACTATGCGATTCTTTGGATTCCAGAATGTTGTCAATACCTCCAAGTCGGGTATAAAGCGACATCACTGATCGTTCTCGAATGGGATCAATTGGAGGGTTCGTGACTTGTGCAAATAACTGTTTGAAATAATTGGAAAGATGCTGAGCATGGTGTGAAAGTATCGCTAGCGGTGTATCGATACCCATGGAGCCAATCGGATCTTTTCCATTTTGAACCATAGGGCCGATGATCATTTTTAGGTCTTCTTTTGTAAAACCAAATAGCTGATGTTTTTGTTTTAAAGTTTTTTTGTCGAAAGCTGGGTCTTCTTGAAAATCAATTTCCAGAGCATCAATATGAATTTTATTTTTACTGACCCATTCTGAAAATGGAAAACGATTACAAACAATTTTTTTTAATTCCTCATCTCCGATGACCCGGTTTTCATCAAGATCTGCGATCAACATTTTTCCAGGTTGAAGCCGACCTTTGTAAACCACAGTTGATTGATCCACTGGCAAAGCTCCGGCTTCCGAAGCAACGATCAAAGTATTGTCCTTAGTCAATAAATATCTTGAAGGACGAAGACCGTTTCTATCTAACATCGCTCCAACTAAAATGCCGTCCGTAAAACAAATAGATGCTGGGCCATCCCAAGGCTCCATGATGTTTTCATGATATTCATAAAATGACTTTTTATAATCTTCCATCTGATGGTCATGTTGCCAAGCTTCTGGAATCATCATCATCAAAGCATGTGGAAGGCTACGTCCGTTGAGGACTAAAAATTCTAAAACATTATCGAAGGTTCCAGAATCACTAAGCCCTTCACCGCAGATGGGTTTGAGCTTTTCCATTTCATCTTCTGAAAATAAAACCGATTTTAATTGAGGCTCTTTTGATTGCCACCAATTTAGATTTCCATTGATGGTATTGATCTCGCCGTTGTGTGCAATGTATCGGAAAGGTTGAGCGAGTTTCCACTTAGGAACAGTGTTGGTAGAAAAACGAGAGTGAACCAAAGCGATGGCTGTTTTAAAACGCTGATCTTGTAAATCCGGAAAATATGGACGAACCTGATGGGTCGTTAACTGACCTTTATAGACGACTGTTTTATAAGAAAAAGACGTGATGTAGAAATTATCTTTTGACTGAGGATAAGTGCTGTGAATATTATGTATGGAATATTTTCTAAGAATATATAAACGACGTTCCAAAGCTTTTCGATCCATTTCTTCGACGGGTTTTACAAAGACTTGTTCCATTCTAGGTTCAACAGCAACAGCGCTATCTCCAACGATTTCATTATCCGTTGGAATCTTTCGATAGCCTATTAATTCTAAACCTAACTCGTCGATGTAATCATTAAAAAGTACCCGACATTGGTTCCTGAGATTTCGATCACTTGGAAAGAAAAGAACACCGACACCATACTCCCCAAAGGCAGGAATTTCAAATCCTAATTCTTTACCTTTTTGCACAAAAAAATCATGAGGGGTTTGTACTAAAATACCTGCACCATCTCCTGTGTTTGCTTCCGCTCCGCACGCTCCACGGTGTTCCATTCGACTAAGCATTGTAAGTGCATCTTCTACAATTTGATGAGATTTAAGACCATCAAGATTGGCGACAAGACCAGTACCACAAGAGTCTTTTTCTAATTGAGGAACATATAAACCTTGAGATGGATTTTTGAATGTGGCTTGAGGCTTAACCTTCTTTTTTTGTGCTTTTTTCATGAACCAATAATTTGAAGCAAGACGAGAGCTCGCATTGAATTGAGAAAAAATTATTGGTTTAACAATTTGGTAAGACTAAAGAATGTAACACAAATTTTTAATGATTCAGTGGAGCCAGCAATCCCGAAAAGTTATCTTTTGAACTCAAAAAAATGTGAAAATATTTGAGCAAATTGTTGCTGTAACTACTAAAATTAAAAATTTAGCGTGCTATAAATTTATTAATAAAATTTGGCTTTTATTTTCGATATTGGAATTATAGCTTGTATTCATGGTGTTATTTGTAATAAAGTAGGTGTTGTGTTGGTTTTTTAAAAACATTGTGTTTTTTCGATATAGGAGAAAGTTTTGTGTTTTCTGAGTTCGCCTAATAAAAATTTGTGCTTTGGTTTATTCAACGATTTAGATTAGGGGTTTTAAAAATGCCTTTCATATTTTGGGGTGACAAAAGTGATTGAGTGATTTTTTTTAAACAGAATGCGTGAAATGATTCAAAGACGACTCTATTGTCAATTTTGTCATAGCAATTTGGAATTTTTTGAAATTGAACTGGTTTATTATTTTATCGAATTTGATTTTGATTTCTTGAGTACAAAGATTTCCGAGACTGCCCTCATGACTATGGTTGATTTTGCCATCATAATGGAAGGTTCCCGATTTTACCTGATTAGAAATGACGTGATATGCATCTCTAAAAGGAGTGCCATTTTGAACCAATTCATTTACAGCTTCAACAGTAAAAAGGAATTGATGTTTTTCTTTGTCGAGAGAGGCTTTGTTCACCTTTATGTGTTTCAGACCATGATTGGTAATCTCTAAAATGGTTTTTAGGTTTTGGATGGCCGGAAAGATGGTTTCTTTTAAAAGCTGAAAATCTCTATGGTAGCCGCCGGGTAAATTTGTAGTCAGCATTGAAATGGTTCCTGGGAGGGCAAGGATTTGGTTACTTCTGCCTCTGACCAATTCAAAAATATCAGGATTCTTTTTGTGTGGCATGATGCTAGATCCTGTCGTGAAATTATCGGGTAATTGGATATAAGCAAAACCTGGATTCATATAAAGGCAGATATCAGATGCAAGTTTTCCTAAAGTCTGTGCGATACCAGCCATGGCGAAGGAAAGTTGCAATTCTGTTTTCCCTCTTCCCATTTGTGCATGGACGACATTATAATTGAGCTCATCGAATCCCAATAATTCGGTGGTCATCGATCGATCGATTGGTAGGGAGGTTCCATAGCCTGCCGCAGAACCAAGTGGATTTTGATTAATGGTTTTATAGACGGCTAAGAGTATTTGGAGATCATCAATAAGGGACTCCGAGAAGGCTCCAAACCAGAGACCGAAAGAAGAAACCATTGCCATTTGTAGGTGGGTGTACCCTGGGAGAAGCGTTTCTTTATGTTGTTCGCTCAGGTTTTGTAAGGTTGTGAAAAGCGCTTGAGTTTTCAGAACAATGTCCTTGATCTCTCCTCTGAAGTAAAGTTTTAGATCAACAAGTACTTGATCGTTTCTTGATCTTGCGGTATGTATTTTTTTTCCAGTGTCTCCAAGTTTTTGGATCAACATGAATTCTATTTGCGAATGAATGTCTTCGATGCCTGCTTCAATTTTGAAGTTTCCTTGCTCGACCTGGCTTAAAATTGATTTTAGTGTTTGCTCTAATAATGCTTGTTCTTTAGAAGAAATTAGCTTTACTTTTTCTAACATTCTCGAATGGGCGATAGAACCGATGATATCGTATGTTGCGATTTGAAGATCAAGGATTTGGTCTTGACCAATGCTAAAGGTTTCGATTTGATTATCTATGTTGGCTGCTGTTTGCCAAAGTTTGAGGTTAGTTTTTTTCATGATATTGGTAGTTTGATAATTAAAAATTTTTGAGGACAGAAAAGAGACATCAAGAATTAATTTCGTGGCTTCGTGTCTCCTTAGAGCGCTTCGTGTCCAAACTAAGTTAGTGGTAGTGTCCTTATAATCGAAATATAAGTTTCAATCCCCTGAGTGATTTCAGATATTTTAATAAACTCGTCAGCGGTATGAGATCTGCTAGAATCTCCAGGGCCGATTTTTATACTAGGAAAGGGAAGGAGTGCTTGGTCGGATAAGGTCGGTGAACCGAAACAATCCAAGTTTAGTAGTTTTCCTGTTTTTATAATTGGATGATTTTCTGAAATACCTGATGCTTGTAATCTGAAGGATCTTGCCTTTAATTCCGATTGCATATTGTCTTGAATAATTTTAAAAACTTCCTCATTGGTGTATTGGTCTGTTGTTCGGATATCCATTACAAAATTACATTGGTCAGGGACGACGTTGTGTTGAGTGCCTGCATTTATTTGAGTGACAGAACATTTAATATTGCCCAACCATTTTGAAGTTCTTGGGAACTTGAAATTTTGAATCCATTGTATATCTTTCATCGCTTTTAGAATGGCATTGTCTCCTTCCTCTCTTGCCGCATGTCCTGCTTTTCCGATTGCTCTAGCATCGATGACCATAAGGCCTTTTTCTGCGATGGCAATTTGCATTTGAGTGGGTTCTCCAACGATTGCAAGGTCAATTTTTTCGAGTATTGGGAGTATGGATACAATGCCGTTTTTACCAGATATTTCTTCTTCAGCAGTAGCTGCAAAAATTAGATTGTAAGGCAGCGTAGCGTTATCGAAAAAGTGGATAAAAGTGGCGAGTAAAGCAACTAAAGAACCTCCGGCATCATTACTTCCAAGTCCATAAATTTTATCATGCTCTAATTTGGCTTCAAATGGATTTAGCGTCCAGCTTGCTACAGGTTTGACGGTGTCATGGTGGCTGTTTAATAATAGGGTAGGCTTGTCAGAATTCCAGTATTTAGACTTTGCCCATATGTTGTTTTCTTTTGTGAAAAATGGGATGTTTTTCTTTTTAAAAAAACGTTGGATTAGAGCCGCAGTTTGTGTTTCTTTTTTTGAAAAAGAAGGCGTCTTAATAAGGCTTTTTAAAAGCTCAATTACCTCTGATATTATATCATTTTTTACAAACATATTTTTGTTCCTTTTGAGTGGTTTCCTGAGATAATTACTTTGTTGACTTGATGGTCTAAAGCATGGAAGGCATTATCAATTTTCGGGATCATTCCATTTAGAATTATTCCTTTATTTTTTAAAGCTAGATACTTCTTGGGGGTTATCTTTTTGATAACTGAATCTTCATTTTGAGCATCTTTTAAAACGCCTTTTTTGTCAAAATGGAATATGAGTTTTACTTTGTAAAAAGGACTCAATGCGATGGCTAAATTAGATGCAATGGTGTCAGCGTTGGTGTTGAGCAACTGACCTTTTTGATCATGAGTAATGGCACAGAAAACAGGAACGATTTCCTTTTTGATTAGCATTTTTATAACCTTGGTATTGACCATTTTAATATCTCCTGCAAAGCCGAAATCATGCTTTTTTACTTTTCGTTTGTCTGCTTTTATCACATTTAAATCCGCCCCGGTTAGTCCAAGTGAATTTGTATTGTGTTTTTGTAATTGACTGATTATCTGTTTGTTAATTAATCCTGCGTAAACCATTGTAGCAATATCTAAAGTTTCCTTATTGGTTACTCTTCTGCCTTCTATTATATTGGTCGGAATACCAAGTTGTTTAGAAAGTTTATTAGCTTTTTGACCACCTCCGTGAACGAGGATTTTAGGTCCTTTGATTTTGGTGAATATTTTTAAAATATGTGTTAATTCTGTTTGATTATCTATAACCTTTCCACCTATTTTTAGAATGCTTAGTTTTTTCATATTTCATTTGTTTTTTAAACGAATTTAGGAGCTTGTCTACAAGCTGTTGGCTGAACTAAGTAGCTGATGTAAAACTGCTTGAGTAGCATAAATTCGATTCTCTGATTGTTGAATGACCAGAGATTTTTTACCATCTAAAACAGTATCTTCGACCACTACATTTCTTCGGACAGGAAGGCAATGCATGAAGTAGGCGTCATTAGTAAGATTCATCTTTTTTTGAGTGATCATCCAGTCAGATTTTGGACTGATTATTTGTCCGTAATTGCTAAACGAAGACCAGTTTTTAGCATAAATAAAATCGGCGTTTTCAAAAGCTGATTCTTGATCATAAATGATGGGTGTGTTTCCTGTAAATTGAGGTGCTAATTCATAACCTTTTGGATGCGTGATGACCAGATCAACGTCGCTAAGATTTATCCATTCTACGAATGAATTTGGTACTGCCTGAGGCAAGGGTTTCGGATGTGGAGTCCAAGATAAAACTACTTTGGGGCGATGTGTTTTTTTGTGTTCATTTATGGTAATGACATCAGCTAATGATTGTAATGGATGACGAATTGCTGATTCCAAACTGATCACGGGAACACTTGCAAATTCAATAAATCGATTGATGATATGATCGGAATAATCTTTTTCTTTGTCCGTCAAAGAAGGGAAACTTCTTATGCCAATAATATCTGCATATTGACTGATGACTTGAGCGGCCTCTCTAATGTGTTCTGCTTTGTCAGAGTTCATAATCATCTGATCAGTATATTCGATTTTCCAACCTTCGGTTGCATTTAGATCGATGACAGACATGCCGAGATTAAATGCTGCTTTTTGAGAACTGAGTCTGGTCCTTAAGCTAGGGTTGAAGAATAGGAGAACTAGTGTTTTATTTTTGCCAATTGATTGATTTTTGAAAGGCTTGCTTTTAAACTCTAATGCTTTATGGATCAAATGATTGATGCTATCCTGATCTGGTACTTGGGTGAAGTTTTTTATTTTATAGTCTGTAGTATATTCCATGTTTTTTATGAGGTGTTTATTTATTGAGATATCATTGATTTTTTAGCCTTAGATTTTTCTGTTATAAAAGCTAATCCTAATTTTAGTTTTTGGATAAATAGGTCAGCTTCTTTTTTAGTTATACTGAGTGGCGGTAGAATCCGCAGAGTATTTGGATGACTAGAAGAACCGGTGAAGACTTTTTGATGATAGAGCAAATGCGCTCGGAGTGTTTTTATTGGAAAATCGAATTCAAGACCAATCATTAATCCCCTTCCTCTGACTTCGACGAGATTTGGCAATTTAGTTAATTGACTTTTTAAATAAGCACCTAATTGTTCTGCGTTTTTAATAAGCTTTTCATTTTCTAAAACTTCCAAAACTGCCAAGGATGCGGTGCAAGCAAGGTGGTTTCCTCCAAAGGTTGTTCCTGCTAATCCAAAAGCTGGTTTGATATGGTTTTTAAAAAGAACACCTCCTACGGGGAAACCATTGCCCATGCCTTTTGCCATGGTGATGATATCTGGTTTTATATTAGAATATTGAAAAGCAAAAAATTTTCCAGACCGTCCAAAACCAGATTGGATTTCATCAAGAATCAGCGGGACATTGTATTTTTTACTTAGGCTAGATAATTCTTTTAAAAATAAATTATTTGGAACGTGAATGCCCGCGATCCCTTGAATGCCTTCGATGATGATTGCACAAGTATCTCCTTTTTCTAAAGATTCTTTGACGGATTGTATTTGGTTGAGCGCATGAAATTCAACAGGATATCCAGTATTGATTGCTGGTTTGAATTTTTTCATATCCGTGATATTGATCGCTGCTGCCGTTCGACCGTGGAAAGCTTTTTCGAAAGCAATGACTTTAGTTTTTCCGGTGAGATGGGAAGCGATCTTTAGTGCATTTTCAACAGCTTCTGCTCCAGAGTTGCAAAGGAAGAGTTGATAGTCTTTGAGTTCAGAAATTTCACCTAATTTTTTAGCCAATTGCTCCTGCAAATTGTTTTGTACAGAATTGGAATAAAAACCTAATTGCTGAACCTGTTGGCTCAGTTTTTTGACATAATGAGGATGGCTATGACCAATGGAAACCACAGCATGCCCTGTATAGAAATCGAGATAGGCTGTGTTGTTTTCGGTAAAAACAAAAGAACCTTTTCCTTTAATAGGCTCGATGTCGAAAAGAGGGTATACATTGAATAATTGCATGAGGATTGTTTTTTAAAAAGCACTTGCTTTAAGTTTTAGACCTTCAGTTTCTGGTCTATTGAAAAGTAGATTCATATTCTGGATTGCTTGACCAGATGCTCCTTTTAATAAATTGTCTATAATGCTGGTAATCAGTAATTTATTGCCATGTTTTTCTAGATGGATTAGACATTTATTTGTATTTATAACTTGTTTGAGGCCTGGATTTTGATTGCTGATAAAAACAAAAGGAGCCGAATCATAATAGTCATTATAAAGCTGTTTGATCTCCTCGATGGATTGAGTAATCTCAGTATAAATACTTGCGAAAATTCCTCTGGAAAAATTACCTCTGACCGGGATGAAATTCACTTCCTGATTAAAGTCTTTTTGTAAAAATTGAAGACTTTGTTTGATTTCATCCAAGTGTTGGTGTTTGAATGCTTTGTAAATTGAAACGTTATTACTTCTCCAACTAAAATGTGTAGCCGAACCAGGTGATTTTCCTGCTCCGGTTGATCCAGTAATCGCATGGATATGGAGCTCGTTTTTTAATAATTGAGCATTGGCCAGCGGAAGTAAAGCCAGTTGTATAGCCGTAGCAAAGCAACCGCAATTGGCAATTTTATTACTCTTTTTGATCAGCGTTTTGTTTAATTCTGGAAGGCCATAAATAAAGTCATTGCTTTTGTTTTTTAATCTAAAATCTCTGCTGAGGTCAATGATTTTTGTAGCATTGCCAAATTGATTTTCTTTTAAAAAAGGTGCCGATGCACCGTGAGGAAGGCAAAGGAAAAGTAAGTCAATATTCTGATGCAGTTGGTTTGTAAAATGCAAGTTTGTATCTCCAATAAGATCCGTGTGAACATGGCTTATAGGCTGTCCTGCAAAAGTATTGCTATGGATGAAACTGATCTCTGCTTTTGGATGATTTAGGAGCAGTCTGATGAGTTCTCCAGCGGTATAACCTGTTCCCCCGATGATGGCTATTTTTATCATGATTATTGGTCTATTGGATTTGTTAATAGAGAATTAAGTGAAGAACTGTTTTGTGTTTCATGATAAATTTTTGAAGAAGTGGCAAGTACTTTGGTGAAACCTTTAACGTCTTCTCCAGTCCATGCTTTGTTAATTTCACCATACTCTCCGAATTTAGAATTCATAAGATCGAAAGGAGATTGGATACCTAAAAGATGAAATTGATAAGGGCTTAATTTTACCATAACTTTTCCGGTAACTGAACCTTGGGTGTCTTGTAAAAAAGTCTCAATATTTCTCATAACCGGATCAAGATATTGTCCCTCATGAAGCAACATTCCATACCAGTTGGCCAATTGGTCTTTCCAGTATGTTTGCCATTTACCGAGCGTATGTTTTTCTAATAATTGATGTGCTTTGAGAATGATTATTGGTGCTGCCGCTTCAAAGCCAACTCTACCTTTGATCCCAATAATGGTATCTCCAACATGTGTGTCTCTGCCAATGGCATAAACAGATGCTTTTTGATTTAATACCTTGATGGCTTGGATGGATGAGGAAAAGGTTTGATCGTTAATCCCTGTTAATTCTCCTTTTAAAAAATGTAATTCAACGGTTTCAGTATCTTCTTTTTGTAATGGGCTAGGGAAGGCTTCCTCAGGAAGAGATTGATCAGAAGTTAAAGTCTCTACTCCTCCAACGCTGGTTCCCCAAAGCCCTTGGTTAATGGAATACTTCGCTTTTTCCCAAGACCATTGGATGCCATTTTTTTCTAAATAATCTATTTCATCTTGTCTGCTTAGTTGAAGATCTCTGATGGGCGTAATGATCTCGATGTCTTTGCCGAGAACATTAAAAATCAGATCGAATCTCACTTGGTCATTTCCTGCTCCTGTACTGCCATGGGCGATTTTATTTGAACCGATAAGATTGGCGTATTCCAAGACTTTGATTGCTTGAAAAACTCTTTCTGAACTTACGGAAAGGGGATAGGTTCCATTTCGAAGTACATTACCGAAGATGAGGTGTTTTATACATTTTTGATAATATTCTTCTTCGATATTGATTGACTTAAATGACTTTGCACCGAGATCGTAAGCTTGTTTTTCTATTTTAGAAATATCTTTTTTTGTGAAACCTCCTGTATTAACGGTGAAGGCATGGACTTCAAGATTTTTTTCCTGACTTAAATATTTAATACAAAAAGAGGTATCGAGGCCTCCAGAATAGGCTAGTGTTATTTTGTTATTCATGATGTAATATTTTTTTATTTGTACCCAATAAAAGCATCGCTGTACAAAAGCACATTTTGTTATTTTTTTCTTTTAGATTTTTATAATTAGGACAGCTAAAACAACCTTTCCAGAAGTTTTGATCTTGAGGTAATTCAGAATAGGTGACCGCTTCATACCCTAAATCTGTATTCATTTTCATGACTGGTAAACTCGTCGTTAAGCTAAAAATACTGGCCTTAGGGTATTTTGTTTTTGCTAATTGGATGGCCAATGTTTTGATCTTTTTTGCAATACCAAGAGATCGGAATTTTGGAACAACGATAAGGCCTGTATTGACCACAAATGATTCTTCGTCCCAAGTATCGATGTAAGAGAATCCCGCCAATTGATTTCCATAAAAAGCAATGAGGGCATGACCGCTTTTAATTTTTTTTGTGATTTCTTTAGCGCATCTTTTTCCTCTTCCGATTCCTCTATCCTGAGCAGATTCAGCGATGAGTTGGGATATAGCAGTGGCATAAGAAACATGCACAGCTGATGCAATTTCTACATTGAGTTTCATTGAAATACAATTGAATAATTTTAAATAGATTCTAAACCCATGAGAGGATTTAAAAAATTAAAATCAGAATCATTTAGATGAAATACAGGTGGAAAGAATCGTCCACCACAATGGTGTTATATGTTAATTATGCCCCCAAAGGGACGACGGAAGTTACGACGAGCAGGACGACAAACGGGAGACGCTTGCGGTGCAGAGATAAAACAAAAATTATATGTTGTTGTCGTAAACATTATAAAGCAAATGTAAGTGGCTTTTTATTTAGATGCAAATATGGAGTTGTTTTTTTTATTTTCAAATAAAGTATAATTCTTTAATTCAATATCTTTGTAATGTTTATTTCAGTTTGACGATATTTAAATTTTAAAATATAATCAATAGGTATGAAAAATATTTAATTGCGTGATTCAATAGAAGTATTTTTAAAATATAAATACGAATATTTTTAATGTTTTAATCCAGTAAATGTAGAAAAATACGCTACTAGAAAAAAATCTATTTCGTCTTGTCAATCTTTTTTACTCTATTTATTATGAAGGATTATTAATCATCCCAACTACACATTTATAGACCATGGGTAGATGATCGATTTTTTTAATTGAAGAAGTTGAGTTACATTGTAAAGTGTAAAATAATAAGATGAATAATACAAGACCAATACATTCAGATTTTCAATTTCTTTTAGATTTTAAAAGCCAAGAGGTGATATACTTGTTTTGCGATTTAAGAGAATCTATATTGGACTTGTATCCCAACAGCAATGAGTTGCTTTATCATACGCATGCTTTGACTGCCGTCTTTTCCATTTCTGAAAAACTATCAGATGCGTTTTGTATGTTGCCAATATATACGAACCATTTGAATCTTGGATTTAATAAAGGAACACTTCTAAAAGATCCTAATCAATTATTGATAGGAACGGGGAAGTTAATGAGACATTTAGCTGTAAAAAATCCAGAAGATTATCGAAATGCTAAAGTGAAATCCTTGATTAAGGAATCGATTGATTTTGCTTTAAATGATATGGACAAGCCAACTAAATCAATTGGTAAAACAATATCAAAAATAAAGAAGTAGGTCCAATTGTTATTCATCAAAGTTTATAAAAAGCTATCAAATAACTTCTTCGCCTTTTTTAATAACTTCGCATGAAACAGATTTCAACACTCCTTTTATTATTATTGTCAATAGTATCTTTTGCACAGGATCTCTCCTTAGGTTACATTGCCAATGATTTGCAAGCGCATCCAATGCAAGCAATTAGCCCACCTGCCTATTTAGATTTTATTTACGACCCTTCATTTCCTAGTACTAAAATTACAAGGATTTCAGATGCAGGACCGGAGAATTTTGCCGTTCCGATGTACAGCACGATTCAAGCTTGGAATGCAGATGAAACCTATTTGATCATCTATGGGAACCCAGGAGGGCATCAGTTATTGAATGGAACAGATTATTCTTTTGTCAGGTATCTTTCGGATTTTTCAACCTCAGATGTAGAACAAATCTTTTGGCATTATACTGATCCGGAAATTTTATTTTATCCTGAGTTGGGTACAGGCAATTTTTTTAGATATAATGTGAACACAATGGAGAAAACGGTCATTGCTGATTTTAGTGCTTTGACTAATTGTAATTCAGAGATTGCATATGGAAGCGACATACAAATGATGTCTTGGGATTCGGATGTAATTAGTTTTAGATGTGGTAATTCAGCTGCCTATTATTATAGAATATCTACGGAGGAATTGACTCAATTTGATATCTCCGATATTGGAGATACGGCACCGATGCCTTTTCCTAGTGGTGATCTATTTTATCATAGAAATAGTGTTTATAATTCTGATGGTAATCATGTTTTAGATTTTAATTTAAATAATGTAGAACATTCATGTCTTGGAAAGTTGAGTAATGGAGATGATGCTTATTTTGCTATTGCATTTGAAGAAGGTCCTGATGGCGGTTGTCAAGGAACTTTAGTTGCTCACAATGCCACCAATGGGAATTGTTTTCCAGTTGCTTCGACCGAGGATTATGGCTATCCACAATCTGGGACTCATATCTCTGCAGGAGCTCATAAAAATACACTAGGTGGATGGGTGGCAGTAAGCATGATGGGCTTTGATTTGGATGGACAAGATTTATTAGATCAAGAGATATTTGTTGCTCGTGTACATGAAAGTAGTGCAGATATTTATCGAGTCGCCCACCATCGATCTGATGAAAATGAATTTGATTATTGGGGAGAACCGCATGTGACGATTAGCCCAAGTGGCACTCGATTATTGTTCGGTTCGGATTGGAGTGGGGCAGATGACGGAATTTCTGTTGAGGCTTATGTGGCAGAATTACCAGCTTTCACTACAGTTTCTACAAGTGATTTTGATTTCCGCTCTTTTGAAGTATTTCCAAATCCTACCAGCAATATTATTACTATCAAAAATGGATGGGAGATAGAAGCTTACAAAATTTATTCTCTTGATGGAAAGGTTCTTTTGCAGTCTAATCTAAACGAAGCAAATTCAATTGATATAGAAAATCTTTCGAACGGTATTTATATACTCACGCTCAGGAGTAGGGAAGGAGTACAAGCTTTGAAGTTTGTAAAACAAAATATCCTAAAATAGGGAATGGTGATCTCTGATAGTTGATTGATTTATTTCAAAACTATTTCTACACGCCTGTTCAGTGCTCTTCCTTCTTCCGTTGTATTTATTGCAAGCGGTGATAATTGTCCGACGCCATGTGCTGAAAGCTGGGAGAGAGGAACAGCGTACTTATTGGTCAAGGCATGTAAAACAGCTTTTGCTCTTTTCTCGGAAAGCGTTTGGTTGGTTGCTAAGGATCCCACATTATCGGTATGTCCAACGATATAATATTTTTGACTTGGATTAGATTTTAAATATTCTGATAAAGTTTCAACGATTGTGTAGGAGTCTTGGCTTAGGTTATCACTTCCAAAGTCGAACAATATATTATGAAATACTTCTTTGCCTTCATTTTTAATTTTTTCCTCAATGGATGCTGCCGAAACTTGTCCTGTTTCCATATCTTCTTGTTCTACAATTTGAGCCAAAACAAAAATATTATCTTTTAAACCTTCCCATGAGGTTCTATTGTAATGAATAAATAAGGCTATGGTATAAATTTTACCTTCCCGTTTTCCTTTAGCTACAAAGTATGCATCATCTGTATTTACATTGCTGTTATGTGGTGACATTGAAAACCGAAAGTAACTTTTAGATTTCAAGTATTGATATTCCTTGATCACATCAACTTCTCCGAAGGTTTCGTAAGCATTTTGAATTTTGTAATATCCGGATATTTCTTTTTTCCCAAAAGCAGAATATAAAATTTCAAAATTTCCATTTTTTAGGGCTTGTTCGTAGTTTCGTTGAACTTCGAGCACGGTTGCTCTTTCCGTATTTTCAATACCGTAAATCAAGTTAATAACTTTCCCTTCTTCAGTTATTTCTTTTAATGCACCATCTTTTGATGTTATTTTTGATATTGGAAAAGTTACTGCATTAAATTTAGATTCGGTATAAGCAACGATACAACTGTTTTTATATTTTTCCAGTAGAGGATGATTCGTTGCACCTTCAACATCTGGACAGATGCTACGTTCTTGAGAGAATGCAATACAAGAAATACATGCGAAAAGAGCAGTGTAAATAAATTTCATATTTTATGTTGTTTGATTGGCCAAGGAACAATTTGTTTTTTGAAAGAAGAGTTCTTTCCATTTTTATTTATCGCCCTCCAATGTTTTGGTAATCATTTGAATCAATTTTTAAACTTGATGATTCAATCGATAAGCAATTCATTATAATGGTTTGCGGTTTTCTTTTAGAGGTATCTATTATTTTCGTTTCCATAGCCCATCCATCTAGCTCTTTCATCCATTCTTGATTAGTGCTTTTATTTTGCTTTACGCTATGAAAATTATTTGGAAAACGAATATCTACCTCTTTTGTCACCCATATGGTACCAGTCATATCTTCCCCTTTCATTTTATACTCTTGGCAGTTATAGCCTAGAATAATCTTGGTATTACCGGTTGCTGTAATTTCAACAGAAGGTTCATTTGTGGTGTCGTCAGTAGTGTCATCTAATTTAAATTCTATGCCCATTTTTACTTTCTGACCATCATTTTCCATATAGGTAAACATAGCTTCTTTGTCAATGTCAAAGACGGTGAAAATATCATCTTTCCTTTTCTTATCCTTAATTTTTACAGCGAAGAAATTGCCTGAATCTCGAAGAAAGTAATCCGCATCCATGACCTCTTTTCCATTTTTTATTTGCATTTCTACTTTATGGTTGAATGCATAACTTTCTGCTGGCTCTACCTTCGAGAGGCCAGGCATTGCATTGCCTGCTTTGCTTTTTCTTTCGGTATTAAAAGTAGAATCGAAAACTTCTCCTGTTTCTTTAGCTGTTTTTTGTTCTGCTTTTCGTTCCACAGTTCTCTCTGCTGCTTTAGTAATTTTCTTACCCAGTTTCTTTAAAAATTGAGCATTTGCGGTTCCAGCAAAGCATATAATAAGTGTAGTCAGTAAAGTTATTTTTCTCATCTTTTGCATTTGAATTCAAAATTCAAAGGTAGGGGAAATACTTTTCCAGAATAGGAATTTAGGATTGTGATTAGTCGACTTGTTGCGTCATTTCGCGAATTGACGTTCTGTAACTATCAGGTAGTTAGTCGGTTATCCTCAGGATGACCTTGTAAGGTGTTTCTTTGTATTTAGCTACGAATGCTCTTTCAAAACTCTTCTTAGACCCAAAGCCGCTTGCTTTCGCTATCTCTTCGATTCTATAGTTTCTAAATTTGCTATCGTTGTGAATTCGATTATAGGCATATTCGATTCTCAAATCATTTATAAAGACTGAAAATGATTTTTTGTATTCTGTATTGATGTAGTGACTTAGGTATCGTTCAGATTTTATTTTATGATCAATACAAAAAGAATTTCGTGTAATTTTAGGTGTCAAAAATAACTGTTTGACAATTAATTGGTTGATTGCTTTTTCTATTTTTCCAACTTCAATATCACTAATGATAATTTTTTTGATTGGAGCATTTTGATTTTTACTATCTGACTCTTGTACTACATTTTTGTTTTTAAAGTAATAATAAACCCCAAATGAAAATATGAACAATAGACTCAAACCAAAAAGTAGATAGGTTCTTAAGTTTTTAGTTTTGCTAGCATTTAGATCTCTATTCTTTTCAATATAGAGTAGTTCTCTATATTTTTCTATAGAAAAACTCAAAGAATCGCTTACTGCTTCATTATAGATTTTGTGGTAAGTATTAGCCTTTTCTTGGGATCCCAGTTTTTCATATACTTCTATAAGTTTTTTTGCTGCAACCTTAACCTGTTCTGGATCATTTGTTTTCAGCGTAAGCACTAAAAAATCATCAAGATATTTGCTTGCTTTTAGCAAAGAATCTTGTTTTATCAAACAATCTCCCAGCATAGATAAGGCATAGCTTTTGGCATTTAAAAAACTAGTGGTGTCCTCAATTATTTTTAAATTTTGCTGTTTACAAAGCTCATAGTTTTTGCTAAAGAAGTTATACTGTATCGAAACATGATTCTTTAATTTGCTATCTAAATTGGAATGGTTTGTAATTTTGTATGCTGCCGCTAGAGACCGTTGTGCATTCGTAGAATCTTTTAATTCTAAATAAAGTTCGGATGATAAAAGGTGCGATTTTACCATTATAGAAGAGTCTTTGCTATCGCTTACGACTAAGTCAAAATAATCTATAGATTTTTTATAATCTTTAATAGCAGAATAAATACAAGCAATGATGAAATTATATTTTACAGTTTGTTCTTCACTATTATCTATTTTATCAAGAGCGTAAAATGCTTTCTTTAAAGCCTCTTTGTAGTTTGATTGTATAAACAGAACTTTCACCAATTGGTAGTTAAGTGAACTGATACTGTGTCTTTGATTTATGTCATCTAGATTTGTTTGAATATAAATTTTGGCAGAATCAAATTGAGCTTGAGCGATATAGTAATGAATCTTTTGTTGAATAGTATCTGGACTAGCAAGGGAAATATTAGTTAGTAAACAAAGAATAAAAAATAATATATATTTGAATTTAGCCATTGTATGCAAAAGTCGTATTACTTGACCGTTTATCAAATTTTAAAAGCACTTTTATTAAAAGTCTTTAGGATACTTACAAATTAAATAAGGAAATCCCCAACAAGCTCTAAACAAAATGGAAGGCCAATTACCTTCCAACCCGTTTTTCAAACTTCTCGCGAATGATCAGGCCCACATGTTTCCCAATCAATTTACTCTCCAACCACGAAATCAAATCCAAATACAAAAATGATCGCTTCTCATAAGGATGCTCAGATAAGATTTCCAATTTATTTTTCAATTTTAAAAAGGCCTTTCGCAATTCCGAATCATTAAGATAAAGTGCTTTTCGTAGAAATTTCAAAACCTCATTTTGTACCATATTCAAATCCTCCATCTTTGCGAAAAAGCGATAAACGGACTTGATGATGTATTCTAGGAGATCAACATTACCCAGTTCGTAATGACAAATCAATTGTAACATTCGAGCAAAGCACTGAATGTCTTCCCGAAGATTTCCAACCTTAGAATTGATAATAATATTTAGATAATCGAGCGCTTCATTGTTCTTTCCAGAACCAAAATACAAGCAAGCAATTTTATAATGAAAAACCAAAACTCGATGTTGATCCATATGGTGCTGGTAGGTCGAAAGACCAGCTTCAATTTCCGGGATTAGCTCCACACCTTCTTTAAACGAACCTTCTATAAAATGACTATTGATTTGATGTGTTTGTAAATATTGGAAACAAAGCATCTTCCCGTTGGTATTGAGTTCTTCTTTTAGCTTACTCGTTACCTTTTCGAAATCCGTCAGATACTTTTTAAATTTCTTATGATCATTGGTATAAAAAAGGGCAGCTAGCAAATTATTATAACCTCGAAGATACATAGATGGATCAGCGACAATCATCTTGGGGTTCTCTTGAAATAAATCAACCCAGCGCAATCCATTCGAGAAGCATTTTAGAAAATCCTGTAAGATGTAATTATACCAGACATAACATTGGTAGTAATAAATTTTTTCATAAAATGTCAATTTATTCAAATCAACATCTGGCATTTTAGATTTAAAAAACTCCCAAACGATATAAGCATCTTTTTGATTTCGAATATGACCTACCTTTATATATAGACCATAAAGCCTAAGCGCAAGATTTGATAATTTACTAGTTTTTTCGATTACACTTGTTCGACGGTTCGACTCTTCTGCTAGTTCGTCAGCTCGATTTTCAATACTTCGCGTGATATAACCCGCTTCGATATATTTTTCAAACTCAACAATCTCTAGGTGAAGAGCATCTTGATGATTTTCTTTGGCGATTCCTTTAATACGATCCAGGGTTTTCAAACTCTGCAAGTAAAGTCCTTTGTTGTATAAAATCTTTGCAAAGTCCAACTGTTCCCGAATTTCAATATCAATATTTTTTTGGATGTGAATCAGTCTTAAACTGATCAGAAGCTGTCTATACAAATGACGTTTCAAATTAGAAACTTGTGCTTTTTTTATACTTGGGACTTTTTTACAAATCTGATCTTCTTCATACACCTTTTGCTTATCCAGGACATCAAACATCTGAATAAATTTCGCATTCTCTTTTCCCCCAATACGATTGACATACAATTTGAAATTGCGTTTCTCCGATTTTGTCAATGTTTTGATCAATTTGAATAGATGATCAGTTTGTATAGCCATTGTAAATTTTGACCTTTTAATCGTTTGTAAATCAGTCGTTTATTCAGTTTTTGATACGCTTTGAAGTTGTAGATGATCGTAATATTGATTCAAATATAAAGTGTTTCTAACTTAGATTTGAAAAGTAATAAATGATGATCCTTCGGGTCAAATATAATAAACTTAATGAAAGTGATTTTATTCATTGATAAACATAAGAAATACTGTTTTAAGTTTAACATCCGATACAATCGGATTTAACTTGAAACAACACAATAAAGCAAGTTTCCGAACTTGCTAAAGAAAAAAATAAAAAGAATTTAATAACAAAGAAATCACGAATGGGTATAGCGGCACCAAAGACATTATTTGAAAAAATCTGGCAGAAACATGTTGTTCAAGCTAAGGAGGGATTTCCAGATGTCTTATACATCGACCGTCATTTTATTCACGAAGTAACTTCTCCTCAAGCATTCAGTGGACTTCATAAACGTGGGATTCCTGTTGCGAAACCAAAGCAGACCATCGCAACGGCTGATCACAATATTCCAACTAAAGATCAACATCTTCCAATCAAGGAATTGCTCTCAAAAAAACAAGTCGATACGCTGATCAAAAACTGTAATGATTTTGATGTTGAACTATACGGTATTGGTCATGAAAAACAAGGGATTGTTCACGTCATTGGACCAGAGCTTGGAATTACTTTGCCAGGAATGACCATTGTCTGTGGCGATAGTCATACTTCAACTCATGGAGCTTTTGGAAGTATCGCTTTTGGTATTGGAACTTCTCAGGTCGAACAAGTATTAGCGACACAAAGTCTTTTACAATATCGAGCCAAGACCATGAAAATCGAAATCAATGGAACGCTGGAAAAAGGAGTCGTTTCAAAAGATATCATCCTTTTTATTATTTCAAAAATATCTGCATCAGGTGGCACTGGCTACTTCGTAGAATATTGCGGAACTGCCATTGAGTCGCTTTCGATGGAAGCTCGAATGACGATTTGCAACATGAGTATCGAGATGGGCGCAAGGGGAGGAATGATTGCTCCAGATCAGACGACTTTCGATTATATAAAAGGAAGGGAGTTTGCTCCAAAAGGCGAAGCATGGGAAGAAGCGATGGCTTATTGGAAAACTTTAAAAACAGACGAAGGTGCGACTTATGACAAAGTCATTTCCTTCGATGCTGCAGAAATAGAACCATGGATTACCTACGGAACTAATCCTGGAATGGGCATCGGTATCAGTCAAAATATTCCAGATGTTGCAGTTAATAGTACTGCAAAAGATATGGAGAAGTCCCTCGGTTATATGGGCCTTTCCAAAAACCAAGCATTAAGAGGAAAGAAAATAGATTACGTTTTTATTGGCTCTTGTACTAATTCCAGAATTGAAGATCTCCGTATGGTTGCTGATTTTGTAAAAGGAAAAAAGAAAGCCAATGATGTCAATGTATGGATCGTTCCGGGTAGTAAAAAAGTAGAAGCTCAAGCAATCGCAGAAGGACTTGATCAAGTTTTTAAAAACGCTGGTTTCGACCTCCGCCAACCTGGGTGTTCGGCCTGTCTCGCTATGAACGAAGATAAAGTTCCAGCTGGTAAATATTGCGTTTCTACTTCAAACCGAAATTTCGAAGGAAGACAGGGTCCAGGATCTCGTACCTTTTTGGTAAGTCCATTGATGGCAGCAGCGGCGGCAGTCACAGGAGAAATAACAGATGTGAGAAAGTTGATGTAATTATATGGTGATGTTGTAATATAGTTAAATTCTACAACCTGCCGAAAGTAAACCACATAACGATATAATGACATAATAATATGAATAAAATAAAATCCACCACCGTTCCGATTCCCCTCGATAACATCGATACCGATCAGATCATCCCTGCACGGTTTTTAAAAGCGACGAACCGAGAAGGATTTGGAGAAAATCTATTTAGAGATTGGAGGTACGATAAGGAAGATAAACCGGTTAAGGATTTTGTTTTAAACCATTCAACTTATCAAGGAGAAGTCTTGGTAGCAGGTAAAAATTTTGGATGCGGATCAAGTAGAGAACATGCAGCATGGGCATTAGCAGATTATGGATTTAAAGTCGTGATCTCTAGTTTCTTTGCAGATATTTTTAAAAGCAATGCTTTGAATAATTTCATTTTACCGATTCAGGTAAGTGATCAATTTCTCAGCTACCTTTTTAAAGCCATAGAAAAAAATCCAAAGTTGGAAGTCTCTGTAGATTTAGAAACTCAGATTTTTTCAATTCCTGATCTAGGAATGTCTACCAATTTTGAAATCAATTCTTATAAAAAAGAATGCCTCATGAATGGCTATGATGATATAGATTATTTGATAGCTCTGAACAAAGAAGTAAAAACATTCGAAGAAACACACATATACGCAAGCTAAGACATTAGAGAAAACTCTGTGTATCTCTGTGTCCTCTGTGATTTTATAAGTAGTTCAAAATACACATTGTAATCCAACAAGAAATTAAACCAATAAGGGCCCACAAGTCCAAAAAAAAATTAAAAATGAACAAAATAGTAGTCCTTCCCGGCGATGGAATAGGTGAAGAAGTAACCGATTGGGGTGTCAAAGTGCTAGAGTATATCGGAGAAAGATTCGGTGCAGATTTTACTTTCGAATATGGATTGATTGGTCACAGTGCTATCAAAGCAACAGGGGATCCTTTACCAGCAGAAACCCTTTTAAAATGTAGAAGCGCCAAAGCTGTTTTGCTAGGAGCTGTTGGACATCCAATGTATGATAATGATCCTTCGATAAAAGTAAGACCAGAACAAGGATTATTACGAATTCGAAAAGCACTTGGACTTTATACGAATATTCGACCCATTAAAATATTCGACGAGTTGATTTCTGCCAGTAGTATTAAAGCTGAAATTTTGCACGGCTCAGATATTTTATTCTTGAGAGAATTGACAGGCGGGATTTACTTTGGTAACAGAGGTACAACCGAAGATGGATTGAAGGCTTTTGACACGATGGAGTATAGCCGATTAGAAGTGGAACGTATTGCAGAAAAAGCTTTTGAAGCAGCAATGAAACGTAATAAAAAACTACATTCTGTTGATAAAGCAAATGTTTTAGATTCTTCAAAATTATGGAGAAAGATTGTTCAAGAGATGAGTGCAAAATATCCAGAAGTGGAAGTGATTCATATGTATATTGATAATGCAGCGATGCAATTGATTAGAGATCCAAGACAGTTCGATGTAGTACTGACCGGAAATATGTTTGGTGATATTTTAACCGATGCCGCTTCTCAAATATCAGGTTCATTAGGTTTGTTGCCTTCAGCTTCCATTGGAAATGAAGTTGGAATATTCGAACCAATCCATGGATCTGCTCCAGATATTGCAGGAAAAAATATTGCAAATCCAATGGCCACGATTTTGTCTTGTGCTTTATTATTGGATCTTGCTTTTGATATGAAAGACGAAGCAGATTGTATTATAAAAGCAATAGATGATGTACTAAAAGATGGTTTTAGAACCAGAGATATCGCTGATGAAAATACACCAAAGTCTATGATTCTAGGGACGGATGAAATTGGTGCGGAGGTCATGCGTGCATTGGAAGTTAGATTGAATCAGTCGGTTATGATATGAGACAGGAGTGAGAGGAGCGAGGACCTTGTCATACTGAGCTTGTCGAAGAATGAGAGGTGAAGGGTTTTGCTAACTTATTCAATTGTTAATTTGCTAATTTATTTTTATAAAAATACCAGCCTTATGAGCGACAAAATTTTCATTTTCGACACGACATTAAGAGACGGAGAACAAGTACCTGGTTGCCAATTGGATACCAATGAAAAAGTAATCATCGCCAAGGAATTAGAATTGCTAGGAGTAGATGTTATTGAAGCTGGTTTTCCGATTTCAAGTCCAGGAGATTATAAGTCTGTAATGGAAATTTCCAAAGCGGTCAATGATCCGATTATTTGTGCATTGTCACGAGCAGTAGAAAAAGATATTGAGGTAGCTGCAGAGTCGCTAAAATATGCAAAGCGAAAAAGAATCCATACTGGAATCGGAGCTTCTGATGCTCATATTAAATACAAATTTAATAGTACCAGAGAACAGATTATAGAACGAGCAGTAGCTGCGGTGAAGTTTGCAAAAAAGTATGTGGAAGATGTTGAATTTTATGCGGAAGATGCAGGGCGAGCGGATACGGTTTATTTAGCTCAGATGGTAGAAGCCGTAATTGCAGCAGGAGCAACAGTCGTCAATATTCCAGATACAACGGGTTATTGTTTGCCTTGGGATTATGGACAAAAGATAAAATACCTGATGGAAAATGTATCCAATGTTCATAAAGCTATTCTTTCTTGTCATTGTCATAATGACCTTGGAATGGCAACCGCAAATACCATTGCCGGAATTGCAAATGGAGCAAGGCAAGTTGAGGTGACCATGAATGGAATAGGGGAGCGAGCGGGAAATACTTCTTTGGAAGAAGTGGCGATGATCATCAAAACGCATCAGACTTTAAATGCGCATTGTAATATTGATAGCAAGCGACTCAACCAATTGAGCAGTATGGTTTCGACGATGATGAATATGCCTGTCCAACCGAACAAAGCGATCGTTGGTGCGAATGCATTTGCACACTCAAGCGGAATTCACCAAGATGGTGTGATTAAGCATCGTGAAAATTATGAAGTCATCGCTCCAGAAGATGTAGGAGTAGATCAGTCTTCAATTATCCTAACGGCGCGGAGTGGCAAGGCAGCTTTGCGATATCATTTAGATCGACTAGATTATAAATTAGAAAAAGCACAACTCGAAGAAGTTTACCAAAGATTTTTAATCATGGCCGATGCCAACAAGGATATCGGAGATGATGATTTGATCATGATGATGGACGGTAAACTCAATAACAATAATATCGAAATCGGTGATGTTCAGGTCGTCTCTGGAAAACCTTTGAAACCTGTTGCAACCGTCGAGTTAATGATCAATGGAGAGCGAGTAACTGCGAGCGCAAGTGGCAGCGGTTCTATTAATGCTGCTTTGTCAGCGATTGATAATATCGTTGGAGAGCAAATGAGTCTCGACCGATTCAATGTCGATTCCTTAGTGCATGGAACTCGAGAAGCTGGAAAGGTTAGCCTCCGGGTTTTATACAATGATAAACTTTATTTTGGAATTGGTGAAGATGATGACATAGTAATGGCTTCGGTTCAAGCTTATGTCAATGCGATAAATAAAATGAAATTTGAAACTAAAAAAGAAGTCATGGGAATGGCTTCTTAAAAAGATATAGACTCAGATTTTAGGAGTCGAGAAATTGGTTTAATTTGGTTAAGGACAGGCTACATTCATTTGTAGGCTGTTCTTCTTTTTTTTGGAAGTTTGTAAGTTGGAAATTTAGGAAACCTTCAAAGTCTCCTAAACTTCCAAGCAAGACATCTTATTTTCGAGTCAATGTTTCGGTTGCTGATATTCCAGCAATTTCAACTGTTAATTTGATCTCATCACATTCGTTTTGAGAAACTTCAAAATCTGTAGAAGAAGTACCACTACCATCAGGCGTAGCAACAGTAAGTGTCAGTGTAGTACCGCTGACAACATAAGTTCTTTGGTCATAAACTACACCATTTACTTCAATTCCGAAAAGAGCTTCATCATCATCAACATAGGTTCCATCTGTTTTAAATTCTACATCACCACTTCCTACCATTGCAGCCCAAGTACCAATAATGTTCTCTTCGATGGCAGGTGCAGCACAATCCTCATCATCATTACTACAAGATGAAAAGCCAATTAATGAAATAGTCGCTAATAAAAATAAGCTGTTTTTTAAGAAATTCATACGCTAAAAATTTTTTGGTTTAATAAAAAGAATGCGAAGTAAAGGATTTAATTGAAGAATCCAACAGTTCTATTACATATTAACTTTTTTTATACTGTTTTTAACATCCCTAAATGCTTAACTATGTTTTTGAGAGATGGTTTGTTTTTAAAGATAGCTGGTTACCAGATGTTTATGTGGGCTTGTCTACTGGGTTTAAAGGTCGCCCTAGTTAGAGATATTAAATGTTAATGGATTTTTTAGGCCGTTATTATAAACCCGATTTGACTTTTTAAGAATAGAATACATCGTCTTAAATATAATTATTTTTAATAAAAATGATTAACCGTGCAACGTTTTGAAAGACCTGTACATATTGTTAATGACCGTACGGAATTCGAATCAAATTAAATTATAATAACTCGTTCTAATAAAAAAATATGAAACTCCTTAATAAGATAAGTGTACTCTTTCTATTCGCTGCAGTATTATTTACAGCTTGTAATAAAGAAAATATCGATGACATTATTCCTGAAGATAAAGCATTTCAATAAAATCAAACTCTACCAAATTCCAATAGCAATTGGTAAAACCTGGGGATCTGAAAAATGGCAAACTGATTTGTTGGTGGGAGGTACGTTCAATATTTATTCTGAAAATAAAGGACGTACATTATATCAAGGACAAGTGCTTGATTATGATGACACTGTAACTGAATTTATGACTAACCAATGGGGGATACAAGCGACACTTGTAGGTCGATTGACTTACAAGATCAGCGATCATCTTGGACTTACGTCTGGAATCCAAATACAGAAAAGTCTCAATAATTGGAGTAAAGAAGAGAACACGACTATGCGTCCTACTATTTTTAATTTGGAATTAGGACTGAATTATTCTTTAAAATAATATTGTTAAAAAAATATAAATTTGGATATTGAGATTACCTTAGTGCTAATAAATCAGTATTTAATTTAAAATGAAGATAACTGTTCTACCAACAGATTTAAAGGTTGACAATACCTCACCAATCCAGATATTCAATTATTATACATTCAATGATCTTCATCGAGGAAAGATTATTATGGAAAAAAATGTGATAAGCTTTTTGCTCCATGGATCTAAAGAAGTTTTTGGAGATAGTGAGCCAATTCCAATTGATGGGAGTAAGTTTATTATTGTAAAATCAGGAAACTGTTTGATGACAGAGCAGGTATCCACCATCAATAAAAGTTATAAAAGTATACTGTTCTTTTTTAGTGATGAGGTAGTTGTTGATTTTTTAGAAAGACAAAAATTAAATACTTCAAAAGGGGAGCAAGAGAAATCTTTTTATATCTATAAATACGATACCTACATCAAGTTATTTGTGGAAAGTCTGGAGAAAATACTAACCTTGAACAAGCAATTGCAGAAGCGTCTTTTGCAAGCAAAATTTGACGAGATAATGTTATACATGATCGAAAAAGAAGGGAAAGGTTTTCTTAATACATTGTTTCATCTCTTTGATGATTCGAAAACCAATTTGACCAAAATAGTAGAAAGCAATAAACTAAAACGACTAACCTTACAAGAGCTTTCTTTTCTTTGCAATATGAGTTTGTCTACCTTTAAAAGAGAATTTTTTAAGCACTATAATTTTTCTCCGATTAAATGGTTTCAAGAAAGAAGATTAGAACATGCGGCCTTATTATTAAGAGCTCAAAAAAAGCGACCGATTGAATTGTACGAAGAAGCAGGATACGAAACACTCTCAAGTTTTATCCAAGCTTTTAAAAAGAAATACGGCATCACTCCAAAACAATTCCAATTAGAAAATTGAACTTTTAGCAACACTTTTTGAACAGCAAGCATTCGATACTTCAGTGGTTTTGCCTGAAATTTGTAGCATCTTTTAATCTTAAAAAAAATTAAATCATGCAAAAAGCAATTTTCATTTTAATCACCGTTTTGACATTTAGTATTAATGTTTTTGGACAAAGTACTTTTACTTTGAAAAGTGAAACGCTAGGAGGGCAAGCTACTTCAACAGAAGAATTCAATGGTTTCGGTTGTACCGGAGAAAATAAATCCCCACAGTTATCTTGGGCCAATGCGCCAGAAGGAACTAAAAGTTTCGCCATCACGATATATGATCCCAACGCACCTACCGGAAGTGGTTGGTGGCATTGGGTTGTTTTTGATATTCCAGCAGATGTCAATGAGTTAGTGGCTAACGCAGGAAATATCGAATTGGATTTAGCGCCCAAAGGAGCCATCCAAAGTGTTACAAATTACGGCGCAAAAGGCTATGGCGGACCTTGCCCTCCAGAAGGTCATGGTTTGCATCAATACCAGATTACCGTTCATGCATTGAAGGTTGACAAATTGAGCCTAGATGAAAATACAAATCCAGCAATTGTAGGATATTATTTGTGGAATAATACGATTGAAAAAGCTAGCATTATTACTTATTACGAAAGAGCTAAAAAATAAAGCGACACGAAGGTGAGCTAAGAAATACTTTTTATAGTTATGTGGTGATAGTCTTATTGCCACATAACTATTTGTTTTTGAGAGCATTCAAATTTTAAGTCTTGCATTTTTATGTAATGCCTTACTTTTGTCAGTTTAGCTAAGTTTAAAGAATTTTTGACTAAAAAGTGGTGTGAACTTTTTACTTTACAAAGAAATAAAAAATAAGTCCTCTAAATTTTCAAGAAACCTAACAATGTAACAACATGAGATTAATTAATATCCCAATCACCATAATATGTATAATTGTAATGCTTTTCCCTTCGCAGTCAAAAGCCCAATACACCATCAACGATGTTTTCGGTGATTTAATAGAATGCGACACCATGACCCGAGGTATTTTTATTGTTTGGTGGGATAATGATTTTGATCTTTCTTCAGATGTTGATGAGTTATTGGATACGATGCTTAGTTATAGAAATACTTGTTTGAACATATTGAATATGGCGGATCCACCAAATGTAGATGACGACTTTTATTATAACGTTTATATTCATTCTGGTGGCGGATATTTTTCTCCTAATGGCTGGGGAAATGGCCAGGGAACGGATTCTAATGGTTACCCTTTTTTAACATTGCCGAATGGGATACTAGGAGATTTAGTAAACACCGCACATGAAACTTTTCATATATTTCAATATAATGCAACTTCTCCTGGTTATGCTTACTCAGGGGATAGTCAATGGTACATTGAAGCTTCTGCGAATTGGTTTGGAGCAAAGCAAAATATTACAGCCCCAAGAGCTTTTATTGAAGCAGAAAGTTTGGTAAGATTGCCACATGTTCCATTGTGGTTGAGCTTTGATAATTTCCCGGATACTTATCCGGAAAATTGGCAACGATATGTTCATCAATATGCGATGGCCCTCTTTTTATATTACTTGACTGATGTAGAAAATGTTTCTCCAAATCTTATATCGGAAGGTTTCTTTCTGGGTACGATAGAGTTGCCTCAGGAGTACTTGTTTAATCAAATAGGCAGTGAAGATTTTAGAAACTACTTTATCAATTGGGCAGCACATATGACCAATGGTTTTGATTTTATAACAGATGTACAGGAAGCGGCCAATGAGCAAGAGTTTAATGATTATGCAGACCTTGCAGATGATAATGAAATTATTGAAACCTTTATTGATGATGGAACGAATGGATGGTACCAACCAGCGGATGATGTCGTAACAAATGCCTGGTCTTTTAATACCTACAAATTAGAGAACTCACTGGATGCCACTTATCTTTTTGAAATTAAAGGTGAACC
>CAKZTD010000151.1 GCA_937921595.1 uncultured Saprospiraceae bacterium | reverse complement strand
GCCGCATTTTATGATGGCAATGGAGATTATACTTATGTCTTATGGGCAAGAACCTGGATTGATCAAGCAGAGACTGCTTCGGCCACTTATAGCTTACCAGGAAGTTTGAATACGCCAGAGGTTTTTAAAAAAGAATGGAATTATTCTCAAACAGAAATCAATACTACAATCTCTACTATCGATATCGCTTTGACAGGAACACCGATTTTTTTGACAGAAGCGACTCAACCTTTACTGCCACCATTGGCACAATTTAGTGCTAACATCCAAGAAGGATGTCCAGGGTTGAGTATAGATTTTACAGATGAATCATTGAGGGCAGATAGTTGGAATTGGACTTTCGATGGAGCAATTCCTTCAACGTCTAATTTACAAAATCCAAGTGTTGCTTATTCTGGACCAGGTGTTTACCAAGTGCTTCTGGAAGTATCGAATGCTGCAGGGAATCATACCGCAATTTATACTGATTACATTACAATCTTTGATGATCCAGTTTCAGGTTTCAATTATACTTCCAATGGAATTACGGTCGACTTTACCAATGCTTCAACTGGAGCAACAAGTTACCTTTGGGATTTTGGTGATAACAATACCACTTTATCATTTGACCCGGAACACACTTATGCTAGTAATGGAACCTATGATGTTACTTTGATTGCAATCAATGATTGTGGAAGCGATACGATAGTTCAACAAATTATTTTAAGCGCTGCTCCACAAGCAAACTTTAATGCTTCAGTTTCGAATAACTGTGGACCATATACGGTAGAATTCGAAGATCTATCTTCTCCTGATCCAGCAGAATGGGCTTGGACTTTTGAAAACGGAATGCCGGCTTCATCGTCAGAAGAAAATCCTTCAATCACATTTGATTATCCAGGAACTTATCTGGTAAGCTTAACGGTCAGCAATGAATTCGGAAGTAATACCATCACTCAAAATATTGAAATTGATCCAGACTTGATGTTCAATTATAATGAAACACTTTGTAGTGGTGCAAGTGTGATCATCAATGGCAACACTTATTCTACAGATACTCCAAATGGAACAGAAATTTTGGAAGGAGCAGGAGCTAATGGTTGTGACAGTATCATCATTATTAATATTATAAATGGTGATTCTCCAACTGAGAATATTGTGGGTAATATTTGCCAAGGGGACACTTATGATCCAGGAGGGTATAATTTGACAGTAGCAGGAAATTATACTTTCACCCTGATGAATAGCAATGGTTGTGATAGTATCATCAATATTAGCCTTGATGTAGACTCTAGTTATTTCGTAGCAATAAACGATACGATTTTACAAGGCGAGACTTATGAACTTGGAGATTCTACATTCTCAACAAGTGGATCTTACACTTATACTTTTATGGCAATGAATGGTTGTGATAGTATGGTACAACTAGATTTGTTTGTTGATGAAACGGATGGAGTTTATGATTTTTCAAACAACATAAACTTACAGTACTTTCCGAATCCATTTAGTAAAAACTTTACCATCCAATTTGATCTTCCAGCATCTACTCCAGTGAGCATTGAAGTGTTTGATGTAAGAGGTGTTCGGATTGATGTACTTCAAAGTTATAAAACCTTAGAAAGTGGATCGTATATTTATACTTTTAGCAATTCTCATTTACCTCAAGGTGTTTACTTAATTCGGTTTAGAATGTCTGATAAAAATTTAGCATTTAGGATGATTCATTTATAAAAATAAGCATCAAAAAAATAAAAACAGCAAGTGTGAAAAGTCTTTTTGCACTTGCTGTTTTTTGTTTAAAAGAGTTTGTAGTTTTCATTAAAAATCTAACACATATTTTCTATAAAAACTTAATATTTTTTTCTAAAAAAAGATACTAAGTTTTAACCAGTCAATTCCTTTTGTAATATTTTTTCTTTGTTAAAAGAATTAATTAATTAACTTAGCGTTAGAGTAATGAAAAAAAACAAATCATTGCACTACAAAAACTAAGAACTTAATCGTTGAACTAATTATATTTTCTAATCAAACCTAATTTAAACATGAGCAAATTATCTGATCTTTGCGACAAGTACGAAAAACTTTTTACTGAAAAAGAGATCGTAAAAAAAGTTGACCGGACACTTCTTGACGCAGTTGCTAAAGGACTAGGCCCATCTATTTACAAAGCTGATGCTGCGAAAGTTGCATGTAGTTCTAAAGATGAAATGGCAAGAATCCGGAAGAACTTCTTAATCAAAAAACTAGAGCTTAAAGACACTCCAAAATTGGATGAAGGTCTTGCTGCAGTTTGCGCTCAAATGGGTTCAAAGAACCGTAACAAACAAAGAGCAATGTTCTACTACTTGTTAGTGAAGCACTTCAGAAAATCTAAAGTATACGCTTAGTATCTTTTGATCTAAATAAAGCGAAAGGCTTAGTGATTGAATCACTAAGCCTTTCCTTTTTTATTTTTTTACTATACATCAGTTCTAATAAGAATCGATATTTAGTACATATTGTCCAATACATTACTGTTTAACTCCTGGCATTTCCATTCCATTCTGAAACAAGATCATCTTTTCTACTTTTCCGTCTTTTTTAAAAAACTCTATCTGTGCATCTACTACTTTCAGAAAAAATCGTGTTTCACTTTCTGGAAAAGCTGGAAACTTCTGTTGCCCTGTTGCTTGCAAGTACAATTGTCCATCTTTTGCCGTAATATCGATTGAAAAAGTAGGCGCCAATTGATACTCTCCAACATACTGCTCTAACTTTCCAGCATCTACTTCAACAGCTTTTCTGACCAAGACTTCTTCATCCGTCAATTTAGCAACTTCATGTTTACCATCTCGAGTATGCGATGTCATCTCGATCACTTTTCCTTCTTGATTTCTCGTAAATTCCAAAACCGTCAACGTTCCTTTTACTTGAAATTGATCCTTAGTAAGAAGGTTTAATTCATACTTATTACTTCCTCTTTGCCCCATCAGTTTTCCTTCTTCAATAGAAATAGTTCTCTTATCTTTATCTTCAATTTTATAAACACCAACATAATCAGCTTTTTCATCTTCTTTTAGAGAAATATTACTCGTTTTCTGAATAGATTTCCCAAGCGCTTCTACAGCTAATTGTACTGCTAAAAAATCTGTCCCTTTACAATCACAATTCGTAAATGCAGCCACAAAGACTTCTTCTTTTGGAAGATATAAACCGTAGGTCAAAAAACCATGAATCCCACCACTGTGCTCATAACTTGGGCTACCATATAAATTGCTTAACACCCAACCGTATCCATATCCCGTCGGTTCACCATTATTCAATTTATAATCTACAAAGGCTTTATTTAAGGTAGATTTTTTTACAAACATTTCATTATGCAAAGCAGTGTTCCATTTTAATAGATCACCAACTGTAGACAATAATGCTCCAGCTGCATATGGCCAATCCATACTTACATGCATCGCATTAACATAATCTTCACCACCTCTCGAATATCCAGAAGCACGATTTTTAATGATAGGTTCATGTGCTCCGTAATAAGAGTTGGTCATTCCGGCTTTATCATAAATTCGTTGTTGGATAAAATCTCCATAAGATAAGCCACTTAGTTTTTCAATGATCAAACCGAGTAGATAGTAGCCAGAATTATTATACTTGTATTCTGCTCCTGGTTCAAATTCCATTGGTTGATCTTTAAAAGTATTCAGGATTTCTTCATGACTCATAGACTTGGTTGCAATGGTTCCAAATTCAGGCAAATTGGTATAACTTTGAATACCTGAGGTATGCGTCAATAAATGTTCGATGGTAATTTTCTTTCCCTGCGTTGGGTAGTCCGGTAGAAACTTGGTAACCTCATCTTGCAAATCAAGTTTACCCTCTTCCATAAACATTAAAATTCCAACAGCGGTAAATTGCTTCGTGATCGATCCAATTCTAAAAACATGATCAGGGGTAGTTGGGATGTCAAATTCCATATTCGCCATACCTATGCCACCAGTATAGATGGCTTTCCCTTTTTTGGCAACAATGACAGAGACTCCAGGAGCGTCGGCATCAAAATTTGATTGCATAATTGCATCGTAATTAGCAGTGTTGACTTTACTTTGAGCATTTATGGTGCTGGATAAAATCAGACAAGAGAGGAGTAGATAAATAGTATTTTTCATTTTTTATATTTTAGAATTCTAATTTCTCGTTTTATATGACGGGAAGATATTTCTTTCGATAAGGTTTAGAAT
The DNA here is from genome assembly GCA_937921595.1 of uncultured Saprospiraceae bacterium. Classification (GTDB taxonomy): domain Bacteria; phylum Bacteroidota; class Bacteroidia; order Chitinophagales; family Saprospiraceae; genus JAHDHW01. The sequence continues at coordinate 24,618 of CAKZTD010000151.1, read as the reverse complement.
GTTTTCGACGGAGAGCAGAATTAAGCAAAGGACTTAGCTCAAGGTTTGAAAATTAATAAACCAAAACATGGAGAATACAGATGAGACGCTGAGGGTTAATCTTAATTTTTTATTTGTGATTTATATTAATGAATTGAAGCATCAATCTTTCTTCTCATTCCAGATCATCTTATAAGGTTTTCCTTTTTTGTGGAAGACTCCAAATTGATCGGTGTATGCTGGACCAATATATTCTAATTCTACAGAAAGTTCTTTGCCGTTTTCTTCTGCTTCCAATACAAGTGTTGCAGGGATGGCCCCTTGTTTTTGAGACATCATTTTAAAACCAGTTCCGCCTTTTGCTTTCCAGTTTCCGAAAGGGCCAAAAATGGCAAAGGTGTAGATATTATTTTCGATGTTTCTTAAGATCAGTTTTGGATATTGAAAATTATAAGGGCCATACTGATCCATGATGATGTGCTTGCGTCCAGTGTAAGGGCCGAGCGCTCCTGGTGCAGAAGTATTCATTCCATCTTGAAGTTTTTCGGGAATATCAAGTTGGGCAATTTGATTTTTTACATTAGCTTCAATTTTCTCATCATCAGAAGAATAGGAAAAGTTATTTTTATAAAATACATTTTTACCATAAGCACTATCACCTGACTCGTCTGTCGAATGTCCTGTCCTAAAAGAAAATCCATTTCCGCAATGCGTTGCAGAATTAAAAGCAATCGTATTTTCATTGCATTGTTCATAAAGCAAAATTCCAGCAGAGCCTTGATCTCGATTATAAATTCCAAAACTAAATCCTCGAATATTCCAATCCAACTGATTGTGCATGACTTTATTTTTCGAAGAACGATACATTCCTATTCCTACTCCAGAATTAAACCGGATATCATTATTATAAAAAAATCCTTCATTACAACCACTCATCATAAGGCCATTTTGCCCTCCAGTAATCTTAAGATTTTTGACTATAGCATGATCACAATTTTTTAAATAAACCGCCATTCCGTATCGAAGCCATTCATCCTCATCATTTTGATGATAAGACATTCGGTCTTCTTCATTTTCTTTTTCTCTGGTACTTTTTAAAACTTGCCGGTAGTTATAACTTAGGTCAGCATTTTCAATTTTTAAGTTTTGAATCTCCCTTGCTCGCAGACCTACTTTGTAACCTTTGAGTACTAGATTTTTAATCGTAATGTTTTTCCCATTTCGAATTTCAATACCTAAGCCTTTAAAAAGTTCTGGGCGAGAATAATTTTGTGATCCTATAATTACTGTTCCGTTGAAATCTACGACGATATTTTCTCCTCCAATGATGATGGCAGGATTTGAAAACCCTTCTACGCCTTCTAGGAAAAAGGTATCCTTTTCGAGGACAATAGACTCATTTATAATAATTCCTTGATGTAATTGGAATGTTGAATCTTCTTGGCAAGCAGTAAAAAGAAAACTGATTAAGAAGAATTGGAGTACAGCGTTTATATGCTTTTTAAACAAGAAGCCGTTTTTCATGGTTATTGAAATTAGATATTCTACAAACATATAATTATATCTCCTCTTCAGACAGCATTTTTCTTCTTTTTTGAGTTTATATCAAAGAGGTTTTTGTATTTTTACAACCCCATTTCGATTTCAAACCTGAGAATATCCTTATTGTTAATAATTTTTTGACATTCAACCTTTTTGTCATCCCAAATAGTTATGCGCTTTATAAAGTCAAATTAATTTAATGGGAGGCTTCAAATCAAGTATTGAATGCAATTGAACTTTAATCATATAAATTATTTGGGCGGAGTTATTACTAAATTATTTTATCCCGTCACTTAATAAAAACATTAAAAAATGAAGTATTTACTAGGTTGGGCTTGTTTCATGTTATCAACTATTTGCTTTGCACAACCCGAGGTTGTAGAAGAAGAAATTTTCAATGTGGTTCAAGAAATGCCAATGTTCCCAGGTTGTGTTGATTCTACTGGCAATCTGGCGGAGCTTAAAAGTTGCGCTGATAAAAAAATGTTGTCGTTCATGTACTCCAATCTCCAATATCCAGAAATTGATCGTATCAAAGGAAATGAAGGAACCGTTGTTTTACAATTCGTAGTAGAAAAAGATGGAACCATTTCAAATTCAAAGATTGTAAGAGATCGTGGAGAAAAACTGGGCCAGGAAGCTTTAAGGGTTTTAAACCAAATGAATGAAATGGCTGATCGATGGACCCCAGGAAAACAAAAAGGTGTTCCTGTTCGGGTATATTTTACACTTCCTGTGAAATTTAAAATCCAAGAAATTGAAGAGCCAGATTTTATAATCAATGAAAAAGGAGATTCTATTTGGGTTCGGTATTCTAGTCCAGCAGTTTACAAAAGTGGTGAAGAGGAATTGGCAAAATATATTGATCAGTCCTTACAATATCCAAACGAAGGACAAGACAGTTGTAGGATCGGAATTGTAGAAGTGAATTCTATCATTAGAGAAAATGGTGATTTGGAAATCACTGATGTCGTTGATTATAGTAAACTCGGGATTGACTATCAGTTTGAAGCCATCCGATTAATTAATGCGACCAATGGAAGCTGGACTGCTGCAGACTACAGTACAAGAAAAGTAAATACTACCAGAGCCATGAGAATTACCTTCCGCCCGAATTTGGTTGCTTGTGGAAATGTGATCAATGATTTTGAAGAGTCTGACAAATTAGTTGACGAAGCTAGTATCCTTATTCAGCAAGAAAAAACAGAAGAGGGAATTGCAAAACTTACTGAAGCGATTAATAAGTTTCCAGAGAACGGAGAGTATATATCCATGAGAGGACAAGCTTATCTTAACATGCAAAAAACAGAAGAAGCTTGTGCAGATTTGAGAAAAGCAAAAGAGATACTGGTAGTGAGTTGGTATGATAGTTTGATTCCCTTGCTTTGCAAATAGAACTTTGAAATAAGTAGCATTAAATCTTGTAAGCTCTACAAAGTAAACAAAAAAAAACGGTCATTAATCACTGGTCATTGGAATAAAAACTCCTAATGACCAATGGCTAATGACCGTTTTTGAATACTAAATCTATTAACGTTTTCTCTTTCTTGGATAACGTTTTTTATGAGCATATGCTTCGCCTCCGATTTTATCAGCCGTTCTTATCGCTTCTCCTCTACTTACGTATTCACCAATAATCACAGAATGATAATCTGATCCGATAAAGACTCTAATTTCAGAATCATATCCTTTTTTAGATAATTGTTTTTGGTATCTTTTTGCATTGCTTTTTGAAACAAACGCTCCAGCAACAACGAGGTATTCGCCACCGTTTTTATTTATCCCGCTTCCTGCAACACTAACATCTTCATCTGCTTCGTATTCTGAAGTACCTTCTTCCTCGTCACCACCTTCTTGATCGCCTTCTCCTCCATCATCAGCAGTTCCCGTTCCACCTCCTGCAGTAGCATCAGCATCAGAAGCTTCCCCTGATCCGTTTTCATCTTCATCCACATAAAGATCTTCCAATTTATCACTCCCACTCGTAGCATCTGAGTTGGACGCATCACTACCACTAGTAGTATTTTCAGTTTTTTCTTTGTTATTCTTACACGATCGGTATACAGTAAGTAACCACATCGCTCCCATAACGATTACGACAATTGTCAAGAGGGTTTTAAGTGTTTTGCTCATAGTCTCAAAAAATTTAAAGGTTTAATATTATTTCAATTTTAAAAAGTACTTGTATGACAAGTCCTTATTCAAGTTTTATTCCAATAAATAAAACTACAAAATTCGAATTACATCTCGGAATCTGGGTGAGAAAAGTGTGTTTGTAAGGTACAAAGATCGAAAAAAACAACTGAAATGAATAATTACATCTTAAACATTAGTCAATTTCATACTCAACACCTTTAGGATCTACTCAAAATCACCCTTTTAGGTGATTTATAAACCAGTCTTTTAGCCTTACTTTGTATTAAGTAATTAGACGGAATCTAATCGCTTACAAAGCAAAAGATTTTCATCCGTCATCTACACACAAATATTCTGAAATCTATGAAGAGTGACCCGTTATGGAAAAGAATAAAGAAACTCAGAAACAAAAGAATGCCAAGATCATAAAGCTTAAAACAACTATACCATTAAATCCATTAAGCGAAGTGATGCGTGATCTGGAAAAAATAAATCAAGCTTTGAATTCACATTGGAAAAAAGCGAGACTGGAGGATCAAGAGGAAGAAGAAGATCTGGATAATAATTGGTTGATTTTTAGTTAAAGATAAGGACATCAAGGAAGACCACTTTTAACGTAAGTTATCTAAATCACAACGATTTAGATAATAAGCCCATCAGTCCTGAAATAATACGGACTGTTAAGTGAACAAAAATCACAATGATTTTCACTTAAAAAGAAATCTTCCACTTAGCCCATTCCCCCTGACCCAAACAATTTCTTTGACTCATAAAAGTATAAAAAAGAAATTCCAAATGGACAAACAATTCTTTGCTCTCATCATTCTGTTGAGTGTAGGTTTTAATATAGCTTACACACAAGAAGTTTTACAATTTGAAAAAATAACTGAACTAGCCAAAGGCAAAAATTGCGCAGAAGCTATTGCTTTATTTAATAAAACATCGCCCCACCTCTCTTCGGAAGAAGCTGGTAAAAAATTGGAAGCTTTGCTTTCTATTACACTGAATTGTAAAACAAAAGAATTCAAATCTACTGCAATGAGTTATCTCGACTCCATCATTTTGCATCCTCAATCTTTGAAATATCCTGAAATTACAAGATCAGCTTTTGAGTTAAAACAAGCTTATGTCATGTTTCAAAAAGAGAAAGCACTGGAGTGTTTATTACAGCTAGAAGCTTTTGAAACAGAAGCAGGCACAGATAGTACACGAGCAGTTTGTCAATTAAAAATCGGAGGAATACATTTTGTAAATGAACAGTTCAACCAATCACAAAACTACTATGCAAAAGCATTACAGTTAACCAATAGTCAAAACGATTCTATCCTTGCTTATGTTGGACTTGGCAATGCTTCAAAAGTCAATCCGGTCAAAGCAGATTCTTTTTATCAAAAAGCACTAAACATTTGTACGCAGATTGATGATTCTCTACGAATTGCTTCGACTCTAAGAGTATATGGTTCTTTTCTTTCCAAAACCAGTAAATATCAAAGTGCCGCAGAATATTTAATCGCTAGTTCAGAAATGTACCCAAAGAAGAAAACATTTGACCTTTCTCGTGTAATCGTCAACAATGAAATCAGCCAACTTTTCATGGATCTTAATGATCTAGATCGAGCCGAAGAATACAATCAAAATTCGATTCGACTTTGCGAAAAAAATAAATATCGCTCAAGAAATGGAATGACCGCTGTTATCTCTGGAATGATTCAAAAAGAGAAAGGAAATTTCGATAAAGCTAAAGAAGAATTCTTCAAGGCTTTGTCTTATTTTAAAAAGAGAGAAAAACAAAATTCAATACTTGGAGTTCTTGGGCATTTAGGTTCCATTGCAATGAGTCAAAATGATATGGATGCTGCAAACAAATATTACCATGAAGGAAAGAAGGTTTATGATCAAATAAAGAATGATTCAAATAAAAACCTCTTTCTTCTATTTAGTGGACGACGTTTCAAAGCGCTAAAAGATTACCAAAAAGCAGAGCAAGCTTTCCAAGACTTATATAACTTAGGTAAAGAAAGGGATAGGTCCGAAATGTGTATCAGTGCTTTATCCCAACTCTCTCAATTAAAGCAAGTTGCTGGTGATTTTGAGCAATCTTTAGATTACTACAAATCTTATAAATCTCTAGAAGATTCCATTTACCGGTCTGATCAAAACAAATTGGTTTTTGATATAGAATCAAAATACAACCGAGCAGAACAGGATAAAGAAATTGCTGTTTTGGATGCAAAAAGTATTAAAGCTCAAAGTACGTTAAGCAAACAAAATACAATTATTACGATTGGAGCTTTAGCTTTATTTTTCATTAGCATCTTAAGTTTTTTCTTATTCAATCTTTATAAAAAAGTAACCTTACAAAAGGTACAAATCAGTAAAGCGCTCAACGAAAAAGATACGCTATTAAGAGAGATTCATCATCGAGTGAAAAACAACTTACAATTGGTTTCCAGCCTTTTAAGTCTTCAAAGTCGACATGTGGAAGATCCCAATGCACTTGAAGTTTTAAATTCTGGAAAATCTCGAATCCGATCTATGGCACTTATTCACCAAGATCTTTATAACCGAGAAAATCTTACAGGGGTTAGTGTCAAAGAGTATTTGGAAAAACTGTGCAAAGAGTTGATTTCAACTTATCAGATTGATACCGAAAGAATAAAATTAGAAACCGAGATTGACGATTTACAATTAGATGTTGACACTTTGGTTCCTCTCGGTTTGATCATCAACGAATTGCTTACCAATGCGCTAAAATATGCCTTCCCGAATAACAAAGGTGGATTAATCAATGTAAACCTTTCTGAGATAAAAGGACAATTACAATTGGCGATCAAGGATGATGGAATTGGTATTGATAAGACTAAAAAATCGGATTCCTCTTTTGGCTATAAATTGATCAATACTTTACTACACCAGTTAAAAGGAAAATTGCAACAAGAGTCTAATAACGGAACTCAGGTTTTTCTAACTTTTGATAACTATAAAATTGCTGCCTAATGTCTAAAAGAATTTTAATTGTAGAAGATGAAGGTTTAATTGCTGCTGATATCGAAATGGCTTTGGAATCCATGGGTTACAAAGTCGTTGGTAAAGCTTGGAATGGTGATTTGGCTTTGGATTTAATTGCTAGTACTTCTCCGGATTTGGTGATCCTTGATATCACAATCCAAGGAACACTTACGGGTATTGACCTTGCGAAAATTATTCGCGAGAAATATAATTTCCCATTTGTTTTTCTAACATCCCATGCGGACAATGCGACACTCAACAGAGTCAAAGAAACACTTCCTTATGGTTATATCGTAAAACCATTTACAGATAACAATTTGAAATCTACCATCGAGTTAGCACTCTTCAAATACGAGTCTGAAACTCAGGAAATATTTCCTGTAAAAATGGCATTGGAAAATAAGTTAAACATTCAACTTACTCAGAGAGAGTATGAAATTTATTCTTTCCTTTTTAAAGGAATGAGTTATAAAGAAATAGCTGAAGTGAACTTCATTAGTGTTAATACGGTAAAGACTTTTTTGAAAAACTTATTTATGAAGTTGAGTGTAAGCTCACGGCATGAGGCTAGTAATTTGATTATCGCTAGTTCTCCCTACGGCCGAAACAAGTAGATTCTCTCTACGGTCAAATAGTTAAATAAGTGATGAGGGATAGATTTCGACTTGTTGAAATAGGGATAGATTCGCTTTGCGAATAGAGAAGGGAAACTATTAAAGTATTATCACTATTGCCGCAGGCAATCTATCTCTTATCACTTAGTTACTTTCTTTCACAATCGCTCGCAAGCCTTTAACTTCTACTTCCTTGGCAAAATCTTCCGCTTCCGCTTCCGTAGAGAATCGACCAGCGATGACTGTTTTTAATTTTGATCCTTTTAACTTTATGATCTCACCAGTGAATCCTGCTTCCTCGAGTTTTTTAATTTTCTTTTCTGCATTTCGAGTACTGCCAAAAGATCCAACTATGACCAGATACTTACCGGAAGAATTTGTAACAATAGGCTCATCCGCTTTTACAGGTTCTTCTTTGAGATCTTCTAGTTCTTCTTTTTCCTCAGGTTTTGAATTATCGTAAAGTTCTTCTAATTCATCATCGGATGTATTGGTAGGTTTCGCTTTTGTCTCATCGCTTGATTTTTTTTCAGATTTCGTACCAGCAACGTTCTCATCCTCATCGCCCCAATCATCTTCTTCATCATACACTTCAAAATCATCATCTTCCTTTTCAGCTTCTTCACCATCCAAATCTTCATTCTCCTCTTCTACCAAATCCAGTGTATCCTTCGTTTCATCGTAGATGTAATCATTGATATTTGAATTAACCGCTGTTTCCTTGTTATTATCAAGCTTTTTAGAATAGAAAAGGCCAAATAAGACCAAACCAAGCATGCTTAGACCGATCAGCGTAAAAAGGATTATTTTAGCATTTTTAGTCATAAAATATTTTTTTTCGTAAAAATGTGACTTGGTTAAATGTTATGCGTCTTAAAAGTACAAGTTCGATAATTATTTATTTTGATTCGTTACTTGACTTCAAAAATATAAAAATCATCCGATTTTAAGAATAAGTAGAGAGAGCAATTGCAATAATGACTTTGTTCAAGACCCGCCGAGAGGCTGGTCTTTTTTTTTGTTTAATACATAAAAGTAAAACATGGCTATAATCTACCAGTTAAAATTACCTGTTAACAGTTAATTTTAACGGTTGCTCTACCTCAGCGTTTCTCATTTTCTCGGCGGTAAGAATACAAACCGCTGAGAAAATGAGCATTCGCAGAGCCTACAAAATTTAATAAATTAAATCCTGTAGAAACAAACGTTGAATTGTTTCAAATTTCTACAACAATTTCAACTGTCCTTTCAATTCCTTTTGCGTCACTTCCAATTCTACCAAGCCAGCTCCTAATACAAAATGAACGTAAGTTTGAACTTGTCGAGTATCAAAAATTTCTTGAATTGCCTTTTTAGCTAAAAACATAAAATCTGGTAGCTCCCCTTTTTGGATTTTACTATCCCATTTATCTTGTGCTCCTTCGAAACCACTATTTTGAATGAGTACGATTCCATCTTTGGTTTTTAAAACCAAATCTATGATTTTTTCAAAAAGTCGTTTTTTATAAAAAAACCGAATCGGATATTTTCGATGGATTTCTTCTATTTGAAATTGCTCGGTGAGCTTGGAATAAAAAGCAGTGGAGTTTTGAACAAATCTTTCTGTACTCGTCTCTTCTTCGATTTCATAACGAGCTATTATTTTTTTAGCCAGGTCCAATCTTCCTCCATCATCATAGCTTACCTGATCTGCTGTTAGGAAAGCTTTAAAAGCTTTTGCAACTTGATAAACTTCAGCTTCTTCTTTCACCTCTATCGGAGCATTGTAAACAATTTTCTGAAGAATCTTTTGATTAAATTCTTCATTAAAACTTTCTTCTCCAAGATCAATCCGATAAGGATGAAACAGATCACTCCCCGGTGATTTTTCAAAATATTGAATATCTGATTCTACTCGAAGTGCATGACGAAAATCCCTAGAAAAAATTAATTCCCTACAAGTATCTTTTAATATATATTTTCCTTCCCACTCCCAAGGTGTTTCATCATCATCGAAAACGATCGTATGATTGTCTTCAATACCTTTGTGCCAACAACGATTTAGCCAACGGGTCGAATTCTTTTTGGTTGGAAAAATTAAATAATCCCTAGCTCTGGTAATGCCAACATAAAGCAATCTCCCCTCCTCTCTCAATGCCGAATTTGTTGCTGCTGCTTTGACTGGACTTGCGTTGATTTTTTCTACCAAAGCTGTTCCACTTTGCTGATCAGAATATGGATTGATCCAATAACGGAGCCAACGATTTCCGAGGATATTATTTAAATCAACTTCTTCTTTTTCAGCGACTAAATTCAAACCCCAAACATTATCTCTGAGCTTACCTTCCAGGCTATGACAAATCACAATCGGCCATTCCAATCCTTTACTTTTATGGTAAGTCAAAACATTCACCGCATCTGGACCTTCACCAGAACCTTGGCTATCTTTTCCGCTAGATTCTAATTCATTCAACCACAATAAAAACCCACCAAGTGATGCCGCAGTATGCAATCGATTACAAGCTTCTTCATATTGCAAAGCAAACTTTCGGATCACATCGATATTATCCATCCGCTGTTCCATCTTACCCCATCGCATAATGATTCGACGAAGCTCTAATTGCTCCACCAAAAGATTCAACGTTTCGGCACTAGACAATTCAAAAACCCGAGGTCGCAAATCGTTCAACATTTCAATAATCGGATCTTCGGCCGCCCAAGGACGTTTCGCTTTTTTCTGTTCTTTAAGCTCTAAATAATTGAGTCGATCATCGATGATATTTTCAATTTCAATATCACTGGCCAATAATAAAATCTCCGCAACAGAAAGCGAATCTGATTTATTTAAAATAAATTTCAAACAAGCTAATACCAATTTAGATTCTGCAGTTGCGATTAATCCAACTCTTGAAATTGCAGCTTTTAAACCCGCTCGATGTAATGCTTCCGCAACTTCCTGACATTCATGATTGGAACGGCAAAGTACCGCAATATCTCCTGGTCTTGCTTTCCTGACAATGCCTTCATCTTTAGGCATGATCATCTTATCTCGTTCAAGTAAAATCTTGATCGAATGAGCGATACAATTTTCTGTCCATGGACGTCCAGGTACTCGATTACCTTCGCCATCGTATTGAAAATGCCAATGAATAATCGCATCATCCATGGTGATTGGCTCTGCTTTGAATTTTTTATCATTAGGATTATCCAATTTGGTTCGCATTGGCTTCAATGCAACTTGCTCTACTGGAAGATCATCAAATGCTTTTGTAAAAAGAGCATTCGTCAGATGAACAATATCTTCTCTTGACCGCCAACTATTTTCCTGGATATCTTCAGGTTTGATTCCTCCTGTTTGATCAACAATCGCTTGCATTAATTTCGGATCAGCTCCACGGAAACCATAAATTGATTGTTTCGGATCTCCTACCCAAACCGAGTGATTCGCAATGTTGGAAAGTTTATAAAATATTTCTAATTGAATTGGACTGGTATCTTGAAATTCATCGACCATCAATAAATCTAACTCTTCTTTCAATACTTCTACGACGACCGGATTATCTAATAACCTTTTGACATGGATTTCCATATCAATATAATCGATCAGGCCTCTCTGTTTTTTATATAAATCATATTCTTGCAATGCTGCAATCGCAATATCAAAAACACCAAAAATGAAATTTTTAATATCTGCTCTAAACTCTGGATGTGCATCATGTTTCAAAGCAAAGGCTTGAATATCTTCGACCTCTTCCCTACTCTTTGCACCAACTTTTAGTTTAGAAATTTTAACCCATTCATGCCAATTGAGTTCTCCTTTTACATTCAGAATATTTAAAAAAGTCTTCAAGGTTTTCACTCCACCTTCTGTCACCTTGGTTGCATCCTCATTACTTTCTAATGCAGCGATAGTAGATTCTAAAAGTATTTTTAATTGGGTATTGATTTGAGCAATCGGTTCTTCCGAAACGGGTTCCAAAAATTGCTCAATACTTTCAAAAGAATTCTTTTTGCTTTTTTCTAAAACCTCAATTGAAAAATCATTAGATCTCGCAGCATCGGTCAATTGTTTCACTTCTTTTCGCCAATCGTAAGGTTCTTTTTTACTCAATCCTAAACGATCGCTGTAACGTTCCATCATCACGATTCGCTCATGCGTCAAAATAGTAGCCAGTGATTTGTTGAAAAGAATTTGTTGGTCTTCATCTGCGATGATCGCAACTTCAGGAGAGACGCCTGCTTCGAAAGCAAAACGTTTTAATAATTTCACACCTAAACCATGAACCGTCCCGATCAATGCATTGGTCAAATCATTGGCTGCATCGGTAAGTCCTTCTTCTAACAATTTTACGCGTACACGCTCTTGCAATTCAGCAGCAGCTTTCGTTGTAAAAGTAGTCGCAATAATTCCACTTGCTCTGACCCCCGTACTGAGTAGGTGAACCATCTCTTGGGTAAGTCGAAAGGTTTTTCCAGAACCAGCGCCTGCTGAGATGATTTTTAAGTTCATTGTATGTTTGTTAATTAATTATACTAACCAGGACTAAAAATATTATTAGCTTTTAATTTACTCCAAGCTATAAAAAACGGCTTTAGGTATTAGGTTTTCGGAGTCTTCTAATGTCGAACACCGAACACCTTTTGTTCCTATTAAAATTAAACGCTTTGGACTATCTTTAATTCCTTTCAAACCTAATCCGCATTAGTACTTTGGTTAAGCCATCATGATTTTACATCAGGAGAAAAGTGTATAATAAGTTTTTAAAATTTATTTTTCCACATCATGCTTTCTACTGGCTTGATGGTTCGCTCGTTGTATTTGGCGTTTGCCTTTTTATTATAATAATTTTCAATGTTGCCATCCACCGCAAAATAAATCAATTGACCAATCGGCATACTCGCATAAATACGTACTGGGTGAACACAGGAGATTTCCAAAGTCCAGGTATTACAAAATCCGACATCTCCTTTTCCAGCTGTCGCATGAATATCAATACCGAGCCGGCCGACGCTAGACTTACCTTCCAGAAAAGGAACAGCCGTATGCGTTTCCGTATACTCTTCAGTCACTCCAAGATAAAGCACACCAGGTTGGATCACAAAACCTTCGGGGCCAATTTCTATCTCCGTAATTTTGTTATGTTTTTTAGCATCCAATACTTCGTCTTTATACACTGCCAAATATTTACCGAGATGTACATCGTAAGAATTGGTTCCTAATGCAGAACGGTTAAAAGGTTCTACTACGATATCCCCTTTTTCGATGGCTTCTAATATTTTTTTATCTGAAAAAATCATAACATTTTTAAATTAGTAAGTTAATTAAGTGAGCAAATTATCAATTCCAGGTCATTGCTCTCCTGCTGGCTTGTTCCCTTGATCGCTTGATTCTATTTTCCAAACCATTAGGCTTCGATCATCGGAGCACGAAATTAGGTAATTATTATAGCTTGACCAATACAATCCGTTAACAGAATTTATATGACCGCCATCTCGGATCGTATCGATGACTTTTAAAAGCTTGAAAGTGTGGGCATCCCAGATTTTTATGGTCTTATCACGACTAGCAGTAGCCAAGAGTTGGCCTTCTGGGTGAAAAACAATTTTATTAATGGTAAACAAGTGAGCAGGTTGAGAAGAAGCAAGTTCAAATTCTCTTTCTATCACCCAGGTTTTTAAATGGGCATCTCGTCCTCCACTCCAGAGATAATCTCCATCAGGGGCATATTTTACAGTAAAGACAGAATTTTCATGAGCATTTCGAATGATGTGCTTAATGCTCCAACTTTCTCCATCCAGGATATAAATATTATTATCACTGGCCGCTATCGCCAATTCATTTCTATCTTTATTATAATCAAATTGTCGAAGGCTTTGATTCGTCAAATGAAAGCTTTCCAAGGTTCTACGTTCTTCAATAGACCATTTCGTCAACATTCCAGCACCACCAAGGCTAATCACATGGGAACCTATTCTTTGAATATCGTAAACCCCTTTTTTATGATGTTGGACATTAATCGTTTTCGAAGGATCAGCCAAATCTATCCAATGGACACCGCCATCCATATTTCCAGCAATCACTACATCTAAGTCAGGTAAATTGCAAAGCGAATAAATATTTCGTTCTGCTCGTGCAATCAGTTTACCCAATTCAGGGTTTTCCAAATCCCAGCGTACTATCCAGCCTTCACCGGCACCAGAAAGAATATATTTCGTTTCTTTATCCGCAGAAAGTGCAAATACAGAGGCTTCATGGCCGGTTAATGTTGCAATCTTAGAAACTTGGAGGTTTGACAATATATTGGTGCTTTTTTTGAATTGAAAGACTTGTAAATCAAAAGTTTAACAAAAATAACTGGCTAGCCTTAGAAAGTTCAATTTTTAGATATATTTTACGATTTAGGTTTAGAAGTTTTTCAAAAATGAATTGATGAACAACTTTTTTGTAAATTTTTAAAATATCAAACTCAGATAATTTGCCATTAATATTTCATAGATACTTAAGACCAACAGGAGAGTTAGGGCTTTGGAAGATCGAAGAGGAAGAAGATTTTTTCTTGGAAAACCTAAAGCTGTCTCCGAAAGAACAGAATCTCTTAGACCAAACAAAAGGTCATAGAAGATTGGAATGGTTGGCTAGTCGATGGCTTTTACATACGATGTCAGGAAGAGAATTTCGGGGTGCTTGCCTAAAAGATGAATTTGGTAAGCCTTATCTTGAAAATTCTTTTTATGAAATATCCATTAGCCATTCTCGTCAGTTAGTTTCAGTCATGGCTGCTCCACATGCAGTTGGGATTGATATTCAAAAACTAGTAGGCAAGATCGAATCGATCGCTCCTAAATTTTTACGCCCTGTAGAAATGGAAAGCTTGAGTTCATCCGAACGACTGGAACACCTTCATGTCTATTGGGGTGCCAAGGAAGCTTTGTATAAAGCTTATGGTCGAAAAAAATTAGACTTTAAAAAACATATTTCCATTACACCTTTTGAATTTAATCTTCGTAATGGCAAGTGCTTTGGCACTGTTAAGAAGGATGATTATTTCGCAGAGTTTGAATTGCGCTACGAGCAAATTGGTGACTACATCTTAGTCTATGGAATTGAGCAAGTTGAAGATGATCGGATCGCGTGAGTGAAGGAAACAAGTTAGCAAAACAATAAGTTAATAAGTTAGCAATATTGGATCATTACTAACTTATTAACTTACTCACTTTTTAACTTGCTAAATTATTAGCTTCTTATTTTTACAAATTTCTTAATCACAAACTCCTTCCCTATTGGTACTCTGATAAAGTACATTCCCGGCAGATAATTTGACAAGTCTAATTCTAAAATATGATTGCCTTCTGCCAGTCTAGTATTTAACATGATTATTCCACTTGCATTAAAAACTTCGATCCTAGCATTTTCCTTCGGTAGTTCATTAAAGATAAGTGTCAATTCATTTTCCGCTGCCGATGGAGCAATGGTTAATGGTGTTGAAAAGTCCATTTCCATTTTAACAGTGATCATTGTTGAATATTCAAAAGATTGATCAAAGTCTACTTGTTTTAAACGGTAGTAATTTTCACCTCTTACTGGAAACTTATCCATAAATGAATAATAGTTTTCTATCGATGAATTTCCATTACCTTCCAATGTTCCGATCGCTTCAAAAGCCCGACCATCCGAACTTCGTTCAACGATAAAAGACTTATTGCTTTCTTCACTAGTCGTTACCCATTCTAGTTTTACTTGATCGTAATTATCTGTATGACCTTGAAAAGAAACTATATCAACGGGCAATGATCCTAGCAATGTGATTTCTGCTCCTCCAGGAACAGGCTGGCAATCATTGCCACCACAAATTGGGCTAGTAAAACCTTGATAAAAAGCAGTTATCTCAGAACCACAAGAAGCTTGAAGTCCAGTGATCGTAGTAACGAAAGGACCTTCAGAAGTTTTAAGTCTCTCGAAACAGTTGGATTCATAAATCTTAATTCCATCTGAATAAACTAAAAATATTATGCTTGAATTATTCGCATTTCCATTTTCGTAAAATATTTCTAAATCGAAGGTACAGGTTCCACCATTATTGACTGAATTGCTAATGATACCTTCTGGAGCAATTGGACATTGCGCTTGTGAATGATACCCTATGAATAGACATAGGATTACTTGGAGTAAAAATTTGTTGTTCATGTCTTTTGGAGTTTTTGTTTCTAAAAATTGAGACGGAAACATCATTTTTTTATTCCGTCAATGAAAAATATTACATCATAAAATTATTATAAGTCTATATAGAATAGCCATCAAACAAATGCAAAAAAATGCAAATATTAGAATGCTATTCGATTGTGAATCAAATAAAATTTCTCTCCCTTTGAAAATTGTTAAATCTGGAAGTATAAGGATATACTTCTTCCGTGAAAGGTGTTAAAGACATAAATTACGACTATAATTACTTAAGTGCAATAATCTATTATTTTTTAACACTACGTTTGCATCAGGTTTCCAAGTCAATAATTTATTTTTTTTTAAAGATATTTAAGAAAACCCCTTAATAAATCCTTTCAGTAAGTCTATTTTATTTTTTTGTAAAAATCGAAATAAGCTAATTTCTATTTTGTCCCGTCACTTATTCTGACTTTTTAATAGTTAAAGTCTCAAAAACAATCATCAATACATTTACAATATTTTTATATTCATCACATGAAAAAGAAAACAGAATCTCTATCTCGCCGAGATGCCATTAAAAACATAGGTTTAGCTAGTGGAAGTTTAGCCTTCATGCCATTTGCTTCTCCTCTTTTAAATCCTAAAGAAAAAACATTGGGCGTTGCTTTAGTCGGCTTAGGAAATTATGCCACTCGGCAACTCGGACCAGCATTACTACATACCAAGTTTTGTACATTAAAAGGTATCGTAACTGGCACTCCTGAAAAGGAAACTAAATGGCAAAAGGAATATGGGATACTCCCTAAGCATACTTATAATTATGAGACTTTTGATAAACTTGCAGATGATCCAGCGATTGATATTGTTTACATCGTTCTCCCAAATTTTATGCACAAGGAATATACCATTCGAGCATTAAAAGCTGGTAAACATGTGATTTGCGAAAAGCCGATGGGAATGAATGCTCAGGAATGTAAAGAGATGATTGCTGCTGCAAAAGCGGCTAATAAAAAACTGCAAATTGGTTACCGCCTTTTTTATGAACCTCATCATTTAAAATTAAAAGAAGAATCCAACAAGCCTTTTAAAGGTAGAATGAAATTGATCGAAGCCAGTTTATCTTTTGATATGGCTCGGGAAGGACTTTGGCGAATTGATAAAAAGATGGGCGGCGGTGGCGCAATAATGGATCTGGGAATTTACACCATCCAAGCAGCTCGGCGAGCAGCTGGCCATAATCCGGTGAGTGTGTTTGCACAAGGTTATGTTGATGATCCGAAAATGTATAAAGATATTTATGGTACCTATGCTTACCAATTACGATTTAATGATAATACGGTTTGTAATTCGACGGTGAGTTTTTCTGCTTATTCGGATCGTTTTCATGTCTCGAGAGGTAATGAATATTTGGAATTGCAACCGGCTTTTGCTGCGAATAAAATTACAGCACTTACGACCTGGAGTGAAACCAAAGAAACTTTAGAACATGATGAGTTTCAACAAACGACTCAGATGGATGCTTTCGCTAAAAATATTTTTGAGAATACTCCGGTGATTGCTTCTGGTGAAGAGGGCTTGATAGACATGCAAATTATTGATGCGATTAAACGGTCTATTGAATTGAAAAAGGAAGTGGGAATTCGGTATAATGAGTGAAGATTTAAGATTTAAGATTAATGTGTATTTTTTAATCTTAAATCTTAAATTCTACTGTTTTATTTTTTAGCTGTCTCTATTTTTTTAGAAAATTTTCAACAGCGATAATCTTTCCATCTTTGTCTGCTATTCTAAAAGTATAATTTCCTTTCTTTAATCGTTTAATTCTGATTTTTCTAGAAGGCCATGAACCAGAACTGACCACTTCTTCTAAGGTGTTGTGAACCGTCAACATTCCAATCTTATCCGAATTTGTTTTGATTTTTATCTTGTTTCTTTTGACCTTAAATTTGTATTCTGATTTTTGAGTCCAGCTTTTTTGTTTTGGAAATTGATTGTCCATGGTAGTCAATATATCATCAGCAACACAAGCATCCGGAATTCCATAACCATAACCACCTTTTACATCAGGCGTTCCATAACGATCAGCACTTTGACGAACAGCTGTAATGATTTCCATATTAGATCTTAGCGGATGTGCTTGTTTCAAACAAGCAACAAAACCAGCCATTGCTGGTGCAGCAAATGAAGTTCCATTTCCTTTTCGGATATCTCCGCTAGGTTCTATAATTGTTGTTTGAAAACCAACCGCCATAACATCTGGTTTCACTTGACCATCTGCCGAAGGACCGTAAGAAGAAAAACCTGCTTTCATACCATCCACCCCAACTGCACCAACCGTCAAAACAGAATCCGCATCACCAGGAGTTGCTAAATAATACCAATCACTGGTTCCAAAATTTCCTTGGATCGTAACAACTAAGATACCTTTGGATGCTGCATAATCTGCGGCTTTCGCAATGATAGAAGTATTGCCATCCATGTCTTTGTATTTATAACTTCCCTGACCTTCATCAAAGTTATTGTATTGCAAAGAACTCGTAATGATGTCCGCATTATTTTCTAAAGCCCAATTTACCGCATACTTCCAATTCTCTTCTTCTTTATGTGTCTCCGTTGGTGTATATTCTGTCCTCCCCAAAAGCATATTTGCATCATAAGCAGTTCCAATATATTGGCCAGGCAAATATCCATGAACAATAGAAAGTGTATTCGTTCCGTGCGAACCATTACCTTTGTATTTCATATTTCCATCGATCTGAAAATCATATTGCCCTTTTACATAATTATTGACCTTTGCATATTCAAATGCCTTGAGTTCGTCAAAGCCATCATAGCCATCATCGAAATGCGCAATCGTTACACCCTTTCCTGTAAATCCTCTTTGATGCAAACAATCCAAATTCAATACTTCAATTTGCTCTTTGGTCATTCCATAATCTGGAACTGTTTGAGCGAAAGAAGTTATTGCAAAAATACAAGTAAGAATCAGCGAGCTATAGAATCTTTTTATCATTTTGAAAAACATTTAAACTAATTAACTATTTGTGAGTAATAATTTAAATAAGTTTGGTTTTTTATTTGAACCACATTAGTCACATAAGAACACAAAGAATTAAGAATTCTTTTACAAATTATCTAATCCGAAAATCAACTAAATTCTTCACTAACAATTCAAAGCTCCACAAACGCTAATCGTTTGTCCAGAAACATAGCTTGACATATCCGAAGCCAGAAACAAACAAGCATCAGCCACTTCGCTTCCTTGCCCCAAACGTTTGAGCGGAATATTTGCTAAAAATGCTTCTTTTGTTTTTTCATCTAACTCATGTGTCATATCCGTTTCTATAAAACCAGGAGCAATTGCATTGCAGCGAATATTCCGAGAGCCCATTTCTTTTGCGATAGATTTTGTAAAACCAAAAATCCCTGCTTTTGAAGCCGCGTAGTTTGCTTGTCCAGCATTTCCAAAAACACCAACCACTGAACTCATATTGATAATAGAACCACTACGAGCTTTCATCATAGATCGGATAGAATGTTTTGTCAAATTAAAAATGGACTTAAGATTAGTTTCCATTACTTGATCCCAAGCTTCTTCAGTCATTCGAAGCATTAAATTATCTCTGGTGATTCCTGCATTATTGACGAGTACATCCAATTTTCCATAATCCTCCAAAACTGATTTGATTAAATCTTCTGCTTGCGAAAAAGAACTCGCATCTGATTTATAAGCTTTAGCATTGCTACCCATTTCTTTAAGAGCCGACTCGACATTTTTTGCCCTTTCCTCAGAAGAGAGATAAGTGAAAGCTACATCTGCTCCATGTTCTGCAAATTTTCGGACGATGGCTTCTCCAATTCCTCGGGATCCTCCTGTCACCAAGGCTACTTTTCCAGCTAGTAATTTCATTCTGTTTGTTTTCTATTTTATATAAAAATTATCTTCTAATATTAATCAGGATTAAAAATATCGTTATTTTTTAATTTGCTTCAAACTAAGAAAAACCGGCATTCGGTATTAGGTTTTCAGATTCTTCTAATGCCGAACACCCGTTGCCGGCTTACACTCATAATAATTAAGCTATTAGGAACTTTATTAATACTCTTCAACTCTAAACTCACATTTCTAATTCCTTTCTTCCACGAAAATAACAGAATTCAGCTTTATATAATAATAAGTAGTAGGACAAAAATAATGATAAGCAAGTAATTAGAGATTTATGGACAAAAATCAGTCGTTCTAGAATATAGTGATGTCGTTATATGGCCATATAACTATATAACCTACATTATAACATCACTATATCGTTTAGAACTAAAACCACAATGCACACTTTTGATTTTTTTCTATCATTCTATTTATCCTTGTTCTTACTTTAGGCTCCATAAAAAAAGAGGAAACTGCAAAAGCAATTTCCTCTTTTTATCCCAAAAGGCAGTTTGAATATCTTCTAAGATCTATGGATTAGAAATATTGCACTCTGCTTCTTCTTCACAAATTAATGGATTTACATTATCCGTAGGTAGTTCCTTGATTGGAGCAAAGCCTAGGTTTCTGTCTCCATACCATCCGCCACCTTTACAACTTTTTGAACATGAACTTGAGCCGATTGCAACTACAAATAGCAACGCAAATAATACGATAGAATAGTTTTTCATTAGGATTACGATTTAAATTTTAGGATTGATTAAATGCAGGAAGGATACAATTTACAAAACAAATTTAATTCCAAATAGCTCCTAGCCAATTATTTAACGCTCAATAAGTGAAGTATAGCATGTTTTAGATGATGAAATTCAGAAACAGTCTCATTTTATTCTAGAGTTTGAATAATTTGTTTATATTTTAAAACATTTTATACAGCTCATAATCAATAAGTTAAGCATTATTTGTTTTAAAAATCATTTTTTTGCTTCAATTTGTTTGATTTAACAAACAATTTGTTTTATTTTTGTTTCATACTTGTATAAAAAACCTAATTATTATGGAAAATAGGAGAAAACCAAAGTACAATATTCCACTAGTCATCGTCGATACAAGACAAGGACGTAATGAAATCCCTAAAGAGGAGCAGGGACTTCGTACATCTAAGACTAGTTCTGAACAGACTCTACCTGATCTAGGTATTTTGCTAAAGCATTTATTGATAAGCTTACAAAAACCCTTAGTCGCATTGAAGTATCGGTTCTTTAAATTTATGGATAAATTTTTTGAAGATGTTGAAGTGCCCTGGTTAAAAGTGATCGTTCTTTCGCTGATTGCTTTTATGGCTTTTAAAAAAGATATCCAATTCAATCTATCTTTTAATGGTCCAGAAGAGGGCTTGATCGATGATCAGGACAATCACAATGCTTTAGTAAAAAACACAACTTTTGGCCCTAGCGTCAATCCTTATGCACCTGTATCTGCAAAGACCTTAGCAGATAAAAAAGCATTGGCATTTATTGAACAATTCCGTCCTGTTGCCAAAACAGAAATGGAAAAATTTGGTATCCCAGCTAGTATCAAAATGGCTCAGGCATTGATCGAAAGCAATGCTGGAAAAAGTAGACTTGCTAAAGGAAACAATAATCATTTTGGTATAAAATGTTTCAGTCGAAATTGTGCAAAAGGACATTGTACCAATGCTACCGATGATCACCATAAAGACTTTTTTAGAAAGTTTAAAAACAGCTGGGAAAGCTGGCGAGCACATAGTACCCTTTTACAAAATAAAAGATATCAAAGTCTGAAATCTTATGGCTATGATTATAAAAAATGGGCGCATGGTCTGAAAAAGGCTGGATACGCAACCGATAAAAATTACGCAAAGAAATTGATCAATACGATTGAAAAATATCAACTGTATAAGCTTGACACCCAAAATTAGCTTGACCCCGTCGGGTGGGTGATAGCGCCCGGCGGTTTTTTATTATCACCTTAAAAATCATTGAAACACTATGTCCAAATTTGCCCCCCTCGCAATTTTCCTATTAGTCTGTATTGGTTGGTTATATCAACCTTTTCCGATTGATCACAATGATGCATTGATCGACAAATATCGACCTTCGCTAATTCACAAAGATACGACTACAACGAATCCTGTTCGTAGAATCAAAACTAATTTTGATAACCATGCAACGGCTTATCATTTTCCCAAGGTTGAACTTCATGTTTATTAGTTCTTAAAATACTACTGCTACAAAATATTATAACCAAAAGTGTTCTCTCATAGTTTGTGTTTAGGCCATCCCTCCCAAGATGGTCTTTTTTTTATTTCCTCTTTGTCGTTTTTATAATTTGACTACGCTACAGTTGAACCAAAAATCAAAACGTTATTTGTCAACTTATAATGAAACAAAATTTGATAAAACCCGAATAAGTATATATCAACGTATCTTACACGTTCCAAAAACATTCCTATTTCCTAGGATCAATACTTACAAAATAGTTAATACAACTTACTTTTATCCTCCAATAAGGAGAAGAGATACACTCTAGAAAACGAACAAACACCACCCAACCTGAAATCCTTTTAATAGGATTTCGGGTTTTTTTATGTACTTTTAAAACTCTATGACAGCCTATTCTGTTATACTACAAAGTCATAATAATTCGATCTAATAAAATCTAATCTATGAGTACTCAAGCACCTGATTTTCCAAGTTATTCGCCAGGAATACTAAGCCTATTGCCTTTATACTATGTAGGCTGGGCGGATAGCATACTTAGTCCAAGTGAAGTAAAACTTATCCGTAATAAAGTCAATGAATTAGAATTTCTCACCATTGCTGAAAAACGTCAATTAGTCGAATGGACAGATCCTTCTAATCCACCGGCTCCCGACCTTTTCAAACATTGGGTAAACGTACTGCGAAAACAGGCTATAAAATTGCCAAAAGGCACTAAAAAAAGTCTGGTCGAATTAGGTTTAGAAATGGCAAAAAAGAGTTCTACTGACCAAGAAATCCTTCAGTGGCAGACCGAAGGAGCGAAAGAAGCTTTACATGAAATTGAAGAAGCTTTAGGGATTCAAAATAGCCAAAGTTTTCAAACAATATTTCAAGATCAAGAATCAACAGAGCCTGGATTTAATATAAAAACACTCAAGGCTTTATTAGATGATAAATATGCCGATACAAGGGATCGAATGCGAACTTTGCTAAGTGATCCAGCATTCAAGTTGGAAACTATTAGAGAGAAAGATGACTATCGAAATCAAGTCTTAACTTGGTGTAAAATGCTTGCAGATAGAGGATTCGGAGCTCTATCCTATCCTAGTGAATATGGTGGAAAAGACAGCATGGGTGATTATATTGCCACTTTTGAAATGCTCGGTTATCATGACTCTAGTTTGGCTATAAAATTTGGTGTTCAATTTGGATTATTTGGGGGAAGTGTGATGTGGCTGGGCACTAAAAAACACCATGATAAATATTTAGCGGATATTGGTTCTTTAAAATTACCAGGGTGTTTTGCAATGACAGAAACTGGCCATGGATCCAATGTTCGTGGTTTAGAAACTACTGCTACTTACGATCCTAAGACTAACGAATTTATCGTCCATACTCCGAACGAAGGAGCCGGAAAAGAATATATTGGAAATGCATTACATGGACATATGGCTTCCGTTTTTGCTCAACTAATTGTCGATGGCACCAATCATGGTGTCCATGCGATTTTGGTTCCACTTCGAGATGATAAAGGAAACCTCCTAGATGGTCGAAGAGTTGAGGATTGTGGATATAAACTAGGGTTGAATGGTGTGGATAATGGAAGAATTTGGTTTGATCAGGTCCGAGTCCCTAGAGAGAATCTTCTAAATAAATTTGGTGATGTCGATGAGCAAGGGAATTATTCTAGCCCTATCGAAAATCCATCTCGTAGATTTTTCACGATGCTAGGTACGCTTGTCGGTGGTCGTGTTAGTGTTCCTAGAGCTGGATTGAGTTCTGCAAAAACAGGGCTAGCAATTGCCATAAAGTATGCATTAAAACGGAGACAATTTGCTCCAAAAGATGGAATGCCAGAGACGATCCTTTTGGATTACCCTAGTCATCAGCGGAGGTTAATGCCATTACTTTCGAAAGCTTATGCTTTGGATTTTGCTTTGACACATCTTACCCACAGATATGTCACCCGTACAGAAGAGGATGTTCGAGAAATCGAAACCTTAGCTGCGGGGATGAAATCTTATAGCACTTGGTTTACAACAAAAGCATTACAAGAGTGTCGGGAAGCTTGTGGTGGCAAAGGTTACTTAGCTGAAAATCGATTCGCTGATCTCAAAGCAGATACAGATATCTATACCACTTTTGAAGGAGACAATACGGTTTTGATGCAATTGGTTTCCAAAGGTTTACTTTCTGATTTTAAAAAGTCTTTCCATGATGAGGGCTTTATGGCTGTCTTGAGATTATTGGGTAGCCGAGTAGGTTTTACATTGACGGAGAGCAATTTATTTTTTAAAAGAAATACCGATATCGAACATCTTGTTGATCCCGAGTTTCAACTAGAAGCATTTAAATATAGAGAACAAAAATTATTGATTTCGGTCAGCCAAAGAATGCGGGATTACCTAAAGAAAAAAATCCCAGGACATGATGCATTTTTAAGATGTCAATCGCATTTATTAGTCTTGGCGAATGCATATGTTGAGCATGTCATTTTAAAACAATTTATCAATACAGTCAATGCTGTTGAGGATAAAAAACTAAAAACGGTTTTAAAAAGACTCTGCGATCTTTATGCTTTATCAACAATGGAAGAACATAAAGGTTGGTATCTCGAAAGTGAATATATGCACCCTAATAAATCCAAGGCGATTCGAAGAGTAGTGACCAGACTTTGTAAGGAGGTACGAAATGATGCAGGATTATTAGTAGATGCGTTTGATATTCCAAAACAATGCTTAGCAGCGCCAATTGTTTTATAAAAAAAGTTATTCGTCACTGGTCATTAGGTTGAAAAACACTTAATGTCTTGTGACGAATTTACAATCTTCTTCTATACTTTTCAAAGCTGGATTAACTCAAACTAATCACCTTAACAAGTACTTTTTTAATTCTTCTCTGGTTTCCCAGTCCGTTGATTAAATCTCAACAACAAAGAATCTATCGAATGAGTATTTATATTTTCGAAAAGTGAATCATCAGAATAAGCTTTTTGAACTTTTGATTCTTCATAAAGTGGAACCACTTTTCCTAAATGTTGATGTA